>NZ_BSEF01000013.1:0-115750 GCF_027925545.1 Sphingobium sp. BS19 | reverse complement strand
AACCTCAAAAAGCCCCTTGCTCCCGTCGTGGTGAAAATCACCAGCGGAGGCGCTCGTCCAGACTACGCCGTCAACAACGAACCCAGCCCACAAAACCTCGGAGCGGCGGTCTCATGAATAAGACGGGCTAAATGGTTAGCCGGCAAGCCTCTCTCAAATTTTGGGCCGATAAAGAATAGTCTTTTGGTGCGTTAAACCGGTTTCTCGTCATCGCCGACCGCCGATAGTCCTCCCCTATTCAGGAGGACAACACATGAAACATGCCACTATCCCCGCCGCTATGGCCCGCATTCCGGGCAACGCCATTATGGCCGCCCAATCGCCGCAAAGCATCGAAGAAATGTTCGCCGCATTGTCAGCCGCACAGCGGGAGAGCAATGCCCGCAATAGCGAGACCATCAAGAACATTTCCGACGCTATGAACGCGATGCAGACTCAGATCGAAGGCGGCGGCGCTATCGGCATGTCGTCAGTAATCCCGGTCGAACCCGAATATTCTCAGGCATTCGCGAGCTACTTCCGCAAGGGTGAAGGCGACGAATATCTGCGGACAGCGAACGCGATAGGCCAGCGGGCTACAATTCACGCTGCGATGTCAGTGGGCGACACTTCAAGCGGCGGCTATCTGGCGCCTGTGGAATGGGACCGGAAGATTTCCGAACGGCAACTTGTCCAGTCTCCTATGCGGCGCTTGGCGACGGTCCAGATCACTTCGGTGAGCGCATACTCCACGCTTTGGAACGGCAATCAGTGGGGTTCGGGCTGGGTTGGGGAAACCGCCGCACGTCCTCAGACCGTAACGCCTACATTGGCATCGATCCCGTTCGAGGCAGGCGAAATTTATGCCAATGCAGCGGCGACACAGCGGCTCTTGGACGATTCAGCGATCAATACCGAAGCATGGCTGTCGCAAAGCATCGCGGATGAGTTCAACCGACAGGAAGGCATCGCCTTCATATCTGGTAACGGCGTAAACAAGCCGCGCGGCCTGCTCACCTATGTCACCGGCGGCACGAGCGCGGACGTTCATCCCGGCGGCAACATTGACGTGGTGACGAGCGCACTGACGTTCGATGCGCTGACTGACTTCCTCTATGGTTTGAGCGCGGCTTATCGGCAGAACTCGACTTGGCTTATGAGCAGCCTAACAGCGGCATTCATCGCGAAGATCAAGGACGCCGACAATCGGCCAATCTGGCGCGAAAGCATCATGGCGGGCCAGCCCTCAACGCTCTTGGGCCGTCCGGTTGAGATCGATGAGCTCATGCCCCCTCCCGCCGCCAACAATATGGCTATCGCGTTCGGAGACTTTAAGGCGGCTTACGTCATCAATGATCGGCTAGGCACGCGCATCCTCCGCGATCCCTATACCAACAAGCCGTATGTGATGTTCTATGTGACCAAGCGCGTCGGTGCCGGTCTGCTCGATCCGTTCGCAATGCGGTTTTTGAAGGTCGCTGCCTAACGGCAGATGCCAAAAGAGCGAGCTTTAAACGCTAAAGCTCGCTCTTTTTCCCCAGTTTTCGACGGGGGAATAACTGGGGACAGGGAATAGGCTTCGATCATTTCGCCCTATTATCAATTGCTTATACAAACCCCAGTCGGACACCCTGTCCGCCATTTCCCGTCGATTGCACGCGATGGCGCGATGTTGTGCGCTATGGCACCAGACAACCCGCCGACCTTCATCATATTCGGCCTTGGCGGAATCTGCCTCCATATCATTCGGGGCGCACGCATGGCTGGCGCAAAGATCATTATCGGCGTAGATCTCAAATGCTGACAAAGGCGCTGTTGCATTACGCTTGGGCGCCACACACTTCGTCGACCCACATGCGCTCGGATATAATCTGGTCGGTCACCTCCTGGAACTTACGGCCGGCGGTGCAGACTATAGGTTCGAGGCAGTGGGCAGGCACCTCTGCCTGAACCGCGCAGGCGGCAAGGAATATTGCCTCAGACAATGTCATGGCCTGCCTGCTCGCTTCCAGCTACAAAGAAATGGGCCTGAAACGACGCTAAGTGGTGCGCCGCTGTAGCGCTGCAGATTACACGTCCCACATAAGTCGCACTGCGCTCGGATGAAGCGATGCAACTTAAGTTAAAGTGCTCGTTAATATTTTTTTTCAGCTTGTTTCATAGAGTTGGCGTCCCGTCGGAGATACTCACTATGAAACGCCTGCTCTATATCAGCACAGCTCGATCCATCTTACCGCCATCGGAACTTGACGTGCTGCTTACCAAGTCACGAAAGGCAAACGCCATGGCGGATATCACCGGATTGCTTGTGGTAGGCGGACGCCGCTTTCTGCAAGTTCTCGACGGCCCCGAGGAGGCCGTGGCCGAGACATATGCGCGGATAAGTCGTGACCCCCGCCATGTCGCGCTGGTCAAGCTTCATGACAAGGAGGTCCCAATGAGGGCATTTGGATCATGGGCCATGGGGTGTGAGCAAGGTGGCGTAGCAGCGGCATCGGCATCGGCATCGCTGGAAGAGCAAGTGTACGCTATTATCGCACCAATTACCGATCCCACGCTACGTGCATATTTTATGGGATTCGCAGAAACCCATACCCGGATGTGAGCGAGTGGATGCTCTTGCCCGACGTACCGCATCCTCGCCAATGAACCTCTTGACCTAACCGAGAGCGCAGAGTCCCCCGGGCGCATCACATGGGTGCGGATCGCGCGGTTCTTCGCTATACCGGGATACGTGCCCTTCTGTGAGCCCAGCGTGAGTACGCCCGCCGTCTGCTTTGCGTAACAGTTTCGGCCCTACAACCTGCGCTCCTAGACGTTCGCGGGGCGGGCTATGCCCGCCCCGTCCACATCAAAGGCCGTCGAGGCCTTTGCTCACGAGGATGTTCACAGCAACACGACGGTTCTGTGCCTTGCCTTCGTCGGTACTGTTGTCGGCCAATGGGTCCGCTTCGGACATTCCGGCCGGGGTGAGCATGCGGTAGGGCTTCCAGTGGCATGCCTGCTGGAGATGATTGACGACTCGAGTGGCGCGCTTTTCGCTGAGCGCTTGATTGAGTTCTTCGCTCCCGGTGGAATCGGTGTAACCCACGACAAGCAGCAGCGCGTTATCCATCCCCTCAGCAGCGGCCGCCGCGGCGCAGAGGTCGTTCTTCGCCTGGGGCGCGAGTACAGCCTTACCCGTGTCGAAATTCACGTTGGTAGTACCCTTGATGTTGTACTGGCCAATATCCGCCATGCGGCCGCGCAGCGCCTCCGTTGCTGCAGTCTGTTCGCCAAAGCGTTGGTCGGTAGCGTTGTGTATCATAGAGGCAGTCTTCAGATCCTTATTCTGAAGTTTGAGCTGGCTTGCCACCAGACCGTCTGCCGACTGCAGGGTCTTCACGGTAACGGGCAGTCCGTTGAGCAGCGAAGTCGCAGGGAGCCTGGCGCGATTCAGGCCCAAAAAGCCCTTGCTCGCGCTAATTTTAGTGGCGTCATTGACGGTGACTACCGTTTTGGTGCCATCCTCGGCCGTGACCTGCACCTTGTCGCCGCTGCGTGCGGAAATGATGCCCTTGACCTCTGGCCCTTCGGACATTTCCGACCGTTCAGGCGCACTTGTGTCGGAAACGGTCACGGCAAGGGGTGGCTCGGCTGGCTGTTGCGTCTGTGCCGACACGCTGCCCGACGCTACGTTGGCTAACATGGCTGGTAGTAAGATAACTCTAGCACCTTTGGAAATGATACTCATTTGGACTATCCTTCAAATTCGAACAGTTGGGCCTGCGACCGCAGTTTTCATCCGATGGCCATTCGCGCGATGCGTATTTAGCTGTCGGAACCCTCGATTTAGCTTCATGATGTCGGCGACCTGGAGCCGCATCGACCACCATGAATGTCTCGCCTGTTCAAACTAACCTTTCGCGCAGATGAACACATCGCTGGCACTATTGATTGTACCGCTGCGTCGGGCGCTGGTTGCGACGAACCGATGCGACCTCTCTCCTTAAGCAAACGATCTGTCTGGAAAATCAGACGCCGTCCTTTCATGTGATGGGTCGTGATCAAAATTCGGTAGGACGGCTTTTTAGCGCCATGGCATTGTTCAACGGGCTCGACACCCCCCTGCGCTACGCCATGAATATATCGTTGAACATGCCAAGCCTGTTCCATCGGTCGCCAGCACAATCGCGCTTAGCGGTGGATTAGCCATTTATAGCAGTGGGATCGGCTTTGAATATGCTCCATATAGTCGGCATGAATCTACGCTGCCTTGCCCCGCTCATTTGCCTTCCAATGCTGTTTGCGGCGCCGCAGTCTGCGGTCGCGCAGACATTCATGTTCGAGACGGGCACTACATTACTGGCCAAATGCCAGAATAAGGCACCGGAATATGCGCTTGCCTGCACAGCCTATATCGTGGGCGTTGTCGACGGGATTAAAAAGGACATTTTTCTGGGACGCGCGCCCGACAATTGCTGGCCGGACCAACTGGGGGCAGACCAGGTGCGCGATCTGGTGGTGAAGTATCTTCGCACCTATGCCGATCAGCGGTCTTTTCCGGCGTCGCTCACGGTCAGTGTCGCGCTGAACGACGCCTATCCCTGCAAGAAATAGATTAGTCGGTAACGACTACGCCGCCCTTAATCACAGCGTCCGGCTTTTCGAGCAGGCGCACGTCGGACAACGGATCGCCTGACACGGCGACCATATCGGCGTAGCGCCCCACGGCAATGGCGCCGACATCCTTCTCGCGGCCCAGTGCTTCGGCGGCATTGCGCGTAGCGGCCTGGATGGCTTGCAGCGGGGTCATGCCATATTGGACCATGACCTTGAACTGACCGCCCACCTGTCCGTGCGGCATGACGCCTGCGTCTGAGCCGAAGATCATGCGCACACCGGCGGCGTTTGCCTTGCGGAAGTTGTCGCGCTGGATCTGGGCGATCTCGCGATCCTTGCGGAGATTATCTTCCAATACGCCGTTCTTTGCGCCTTCAGCCTGAGTGTAGTCGGTATTGTATATGTCCATCGAGAACCAGACCGGTTGCTTGCGGGCGACAGCGAGCTTGATGCCTTCATCGTCGACGAGGCTGGCATGTTCGATGGTGTCGATGCCTGCACGGATGGCGGCCTTGATGCCTGCCGCGCCGTGGGCGTGGGCCGCGACGCGCAGACCCCATTGGTGCGCTTCGTCGGCGATGGCCGCGAGTTCGAGTTCGGAGAGTTGCTGCTGGCCCGGTTCGGTGTTGCGGGAGAAGACGCCGCCGGTTGCGCAGACTTTAATGACTTCGGCACCATATTTGCGTTGTTCGCGGACGCGGGTGCGCAGTTCCTGGGGGCCGTCGCCAACGGCATCGCCTTTCGCCTTGAAGCTGGGTGGGAGGTAGGTCTCGTCGCAATGGCCGCCTGTCGCACCAAGGGCGTGGGCGGCAGGGACGATGCGGGGTCCGGTGGCATAGCCGCCGTCTATCGCCTGTTTTACGGCCACATCGTTGTAATTGCTGGACCCCACATTGCGGACGGTGGTGAATCCGGCGCGGAGCATCTTGCGCGCGTTGTCCGCCGCGACGACGGTCCAGAAGCTGTCGGTGTATTGGAGGCTGTTATAGCCGCCCACTTCAGCGAGACTGTCGAGATGGACGTGCATGTCGATGAGGCCCGGCACCAGCGTCTTGCCGGACATGTCGATGTGCCGGACGTCGTTGCCCCAGCGGACGGTGCGGGCGTCGGCGACGCCGGTGATGCGACCGTCGGTGATGAAGACCGCGGGGTAATCGACCGTCTTGCCGCCGAGCACATCGACCATGTGATCGGCGGTGACGACTACGGTTTGGGCCGATGCGGGGGCACTCATCAGCGCAGCGCCGATGGCTATGATAGATGCTGCTTTGAACATTGGATGCTCCCCTAAGCTTTTCATAACTTCTCTAACATCGCCCATATGCGCTACCGCACAGGCATTCGCCATTCTGTAGGGAATCTACAGAATGGCGAAGTCTTTCAATATTTTAAATGTGGATAGCCCGTCCGTAGGCGCCCAATACGCTTTCGTGCATCGATTCCGAAATGGTGGGATGCGGGAAAACGGTTTCCATCAGTTCCGCTTCGGTCGTTTCCAGCGTCTTGCCGATGACATAGCCCTGGATCATTTCGGTGACTTCCGCGCCGACCATGTGTGCGCCCAGCAGTTCGCCGGTGGCTTCGTCGAACACGGTCTTTACGAAACCGTCGGTCTCGCCAAGGGCAATGGCCTTGCCGTTGCCGATGAAGGGGAATTTGCCGACCTTCACCTTGTATCCGGCTTCCTTCGCCTTGGCTTCGGTCAGGCCCACGGACGCAACCTGCGGATGGCAATAGGTGCAGCCGGGGATGTTGAGCTTGTCCATCGCATGGGGATGCCCGCCCGACAGATGCTCGACCGCGATGATCGCTTCATGGCTTGCCTTATGCGCCAGCCACGGTGCGCCGGTGATGTCGCCAATGGCGTAGATGCCTTCGACGTTGGTCCGGCAAAATTCATCGGCTTCGATGTGGCCGCGCTGGTCCTTCGCGATCTTGAGTTCTTCCAGACCGATGCCTTCGTTGTTCGGCACGATGCCGACCGCGACGATCACATGGCTGAACTCTTCGGTCGTGACCTTGCCGTCCTTATCCTTGATCTCCGCGCTGATGCCCTTGCCGGTATCAGTGATCTTTTGCACGCCGGTCGATGCGCGGATGTCCATGCCCTGCTTGGTCAGGTTCTTCATCATGAAGTCGCTCACGTCGGCATCCTCCACAGGCAGGATGCGGTCGAGCATTTCGACGACCGTTACCTTGGCACCCATGTCATTATAGAAGCTGGCAAATTCGATGCCGATGGCGCCCGAACCGATGACAAGCAACTTCGTCGGCATTTCGGGCGGCACCATCGCATGACGATAGGTCCAGATGCGCTTGCCGTCTGCCTTAGCGAAAGGCAGATCGCGGGCGCGCGCGCCCGTGGCGATGATGATGTTCTTCGCCGCCAGATCGGTTGCCTTGCCATCCTTCGTAACGGACAGCGTGCCTTTTCCGGTCAGCTTGCCATCGCCGAAATAGACGGTGATCTTGTTCTTCTTCATCAGGCCAGTGACGCCCTGATTAAGTTGCTTGGCGACGCCGCGCGACCGGGCGACGACCTTCTCGATGTCGAACGAAGGCTTTTCCACCGACAGGCCATATTTGTCGGCCTGTTGCATATAATGATAGATTTCCGACGAGCGCAGCAGCGCCTTGGTCGGGATGCAGCCCCAGTTGAGACAGATGCCACCCAGGCTCTCGCGCTCTACGATAGCGGTCTTGAGACCCAACTGGCTCGCGCGGATCGCGGCGACATAGCCACCGGGGCCGGAGCCGAGGACGATAAGGTCGAATTGGTCAGCCAAGGGTATCTCCTGTTGCTCCCCTCTCCCCTGGAGGGAGAGGATACGAAGCCTTGGCCGCTTGCGGCCTAGGCGTAGTTGGTGAGGGGGAAGCGTCCAAAACGGACACCAGTCGGGCGACAACCCCCTCTATATTGGTCAAGATGTCGATATTGCTGAAACGAAGAACGGTGTATGCCGTCCGCTGCAACCAAGCATCCCTTTCTAAATCATGGTCGGACCCCATGTGGTGCCCGCCATCAGCTTCGACAATCAGTCGCCTCTCCTGGGAGACGAAATCTGCAATATATCGTCCTATGGGCTGTTGGCGCCGAAACTTAACCTGACAAATCTGCGCATTTCGCAAATGGGGCCACAAAAGTTTTTCAGCATCCGTCATATGACGTCTGAGGCGTTTGGCATTTTCAAGAGTGTGTTGCGTGTATCCCGCCAACGTCCCCTCACCCTCCCACCGCTTCGCGGTGGGCCCCTCCCTCTCCCTCAAGGGGAGAGGGGTTATTAAATCAAGCCAGCATGGCCAACGGGTTTTCCACCAGTTCCTTGAAAACTTTCATCAACTGTGCGCCGTCTGCGCCGTCGATGGCGCGGTGGTCGAAGCTGCCGGTGGCGCTCATGATCGTTGCGACGCCCAAGGCATCGTCGACGATGTAGGGGCGCTTTTCGCCGGCGCCGATGGCCATGATCATCCCTTGCGGCGGGTTGATGACCGCTTCGAACTGCTTGATGCCGAACATGCCCATATTGCTGAGCGAAGCGGTGCCGCCCTGATATTCTTCAGGCATGAGCTTGCCGTCCTTGGCGCGGGTGGCGAGGTCTTTCATCTCGGTGGAGATGGTGGCGACACCCTTGCTGCCTGCGTCGACGATGATCGGCGTGATCAGGCCTGCAGGAATGGAGACGGCGACCGAGATATCGGCGCGCTGGAATTTCAGGAGCGTGTCGCCCGCGAACTGGACGTTGCACTCCGGCACCTGAAGCAGACTGACGGCCAGCGCCTTGATCAGCAGATCGTTGACCGACAGCTTTACGCCACGCGATTCCAGGCCGGCGTTCAGCTCTCCGCGCAGTTTCAGCAGCTTGTCGAGGCGAATGTCCACGGTGAGGTAGATATGCGGCACTGTCTGCTTGGATTCGGTCAGGCGACGCGCAATCGTCTTGCGCATGTTGCTGAGCTTTACCGCTTCGTGCGGGATGCCGTAATCCTGTGCGACGATGGGGGCAGCGGCGGGTGCTGGTGCCGATGCAGGCGACGCGGCAGGCGCGGCGGCAGCAGGCTTGGCGCCCTCCAGATCAGCCTTGACGATACGGCCGTTGGGGCCGCTGCCCTGAACGGATGCCAGATCGAGACCGCTCGCTTGCGCAAGGCGGCGGGCCAGCGGGCTGGCCTTTACGCGGTCGCCACTGTCGGTCGATGCTTTCGCCGGGACGGGATCGGCCTTGGGCGCAGGTGCCGCTTCGGCCTTTGCTGGTGTATCGGCCTTGGGTGCCTCTGCCTTGGCTGGAGCCGCCTTTGCGGCAGGCGCTTCGGCTTCCTCGCCTTCGACGGTGAGAGTCGCGATGACGGTGCCGACCTTTACGCCATCGGTGCCTTCGGCAACCAATATGCTGGCGATCACTCCTTCGTCGACCGCTTCGAATTCCATCGTCGCCTTGTCGGTTTCGATTTCCGCCAGCAGGTCGCCCGACTTAACCGTGTCGCCTTCCTTCACCAGCCACTTTGCCAGCGAGCCTTCTTCCATAGTGGGAGACAAAGCCGGCATCTGGATGTTGATCGCCATGAGGGAACAGCCCTTTTCGATATGTGATTCCGTGGGGAGCGAAGCCGTTACTTGACGCTTTGGCCGCTAGGGTCAAGGGGGCCGCGGCTCTTGGTCCCGGAAAGCCTTGCGTCACGCGCGTTTATGGATCAGATTCAACGCTCATTGCAGGGGCGCGAATAGACATGCGGACGTATCTGGTGGTGGTCGATGAGACCCCCGAAGCTGAAGTGGCGCTGCGCTTTGCCGCACGCCGAGCCGCGAAAACAGGCGGTGCCGTGCAGATTTTGGCACTGATCCCGCCCACCGAATTCGTGCAATGGGGCGGCGTGCAGGCAACGATCGAGGAAGAAGCGCGACAGCGCGCTGAAGCATTGGTGATGGGTGCCGCCGGAACGCTGATGCAGGAATCGGGCATTCGCCCCACCATCACGGTAAAGCAAGGCGAGCCGGTGGCGCTCGTGCGCAAGACGCTGGACGAGAATGACGGCATTGCCGCTTTGGTGCTGGGCGCCGCCGCAACCGGTGCGCCCGGTCCGCTGGTGACGCATTTCGCGGGGAGCGAGGCGGGTAGCCTCCCCTGCCCCATCATGGTGATCCCCGGATCGCTGGACCGGGATGCGGTGGACCGGCTTAGCTAAGTTACTTCCGGTGCTTGCCCTTGGGGTTGTTGCTGTGGCGTATGTTGGCGGGACGGCCACGGCGATGCAGGCCGCCCGAGGGACGACCGGGACCGCGATTGGGTCCACCACGGAACGGCAAGTGGCTTGCGCCTTCGGGTAGTTCGAAGCGCAGCGATCCGTTGATGGGGTCGGCTTCGACAAGGCGGAGCGGCAGGCGCTGGCCTTGGGTGAAGCGGGTGCCGGTGGTCATGCCTTCCAAAGCCCTGCCCGCTTCGTCGTAATAAAAGCGTTCCGCGCCGAGGGTGGAGACTGGCACCAGCCCGTCGCCGCCGAGGCCATCGACCGTCGCGAAGAAGCCGAAATTCTGGACGCCGGTGATGCGAGCCTCCAGCACTTCGCCGACGCGCAGGGCGAGGAACGCGGCGACATAGCGGTCGACGGTTTCGCGTTCGGCCTCCATCGCGCGGCGTTCGTGCTGGCTGATGAGTTCGCCAACGCGGCCCATGTTGGTGAGGTCTTCGCCGGAGAGTGAGGTTTTTTCGGGGAGGTCTTTATCTTTGGGTGCAGGCAGTTCGAGGCCATAGGCACCGACCAATGCGCGGTGGACGAGCAGATCGGAATAGCGGCGGATGGGCGAGGTGAAATGCGCGTAGCTGCCCAGCGCGAGGCCGAAATGCCCGGCATTTTGGGGGCCGTAATAGGCCTGCGTCTGGGTGCGCAGGATCTGTTCCATGATCTGCGGCTTAACGTCGCTGTCGCCGACCTTGGCGATCAGGCGGTTGAAGGTGGCGGGGCGGATTACCTGCCCCATCGCGAATTCGACGTCGAAGGTCTTTAGATAGTCCTTGAGCGCGATCAGCTTTTCGCGGCTGGGTGGTTCGTGGATGCGGTACATGACGGGGGCTTTCTTCGCCTCCAGCGCCTTGGCAGCGGCGACGTTGGCGGCGATCATGTAATCCTCGATCAGCCGATGCGCGTCGAGCCGTTCGCGCACCGCTACGCTGACGATCTTGCCCGTATCGTCCAACACGACGCGACGCTCTGGCAAGTCGAGGTCGAGCGGTTCGCGCTTGTCGCGAGCTTTGGCGAGCAGCGCCCAGCAGGCCCACAGCGGTTTCAGCGCGGTTTCAAGCAGCGGGTTTTCTGTTTCGCCGTCGATGGCGGACTGCGCCTGCTCATAGGGGATGTTGGCAGCGACGCGGATGACGGCGCGGGTGAAGCGCCATGACGTCACCTTCCCCTGCTTGTCGATGACCAGATGGCAGGCCATCGCCGCGCGATCCTGTTCGGCGCGGAGCGAGCACATGTCGGATGAAAGCTGGTGCGGGAGCATCGGCACGACGCGGTCGGGGAAATAGACGCTGTTGCCGCGCTTGCGCGCTTCGCGGTCTAGACTGCTGCCGGGGCGGACATAATAAGCGACGTCGGCAATGACGACGATGGCGCGGAAGCCACCGGCATTGGCTTCGTCCTCATCCGGCGCGGCCCAGACGGCATCGTCGAAATCGCGCGCGTCGACGGGATCGATCGCGACGATGGGGAGGTGGCGCAGGTCTTCGCGCTTCGCCTCGTGCAGCGGGAGTTTGGCGACGGTTAGAGCTTCTTCCTCGACTCGGTCAGGGAAGGTGAAGGGGATGCCGAATTTGTGGATGGCGATTAGGCTGAAGCTCTTGGCCGCGAAGGGATCGCCCAGCACGTCCGTCACGCGAGCGGTCATCTTCGGCGCGCGTCCGGCGGCTTCGGCGAGGACGAGGTCGCCCGGCTTGGCAGTGCCTAGGTCGGTGATGCGGGTGATGTTGCGGTTGCGCTTGTCGACGGGGCGTAGCAGGAGCGCACCGCCTTCCGCCTTTTCGACGACGCCAAGGAGCAGTTCTTCGCCCTTGGCGAGCTTCTTCATGGGATGCGCGACCCAGCCTGCGCCGGCTTCCTCAGTGCGGGCAAGGATGCGGTCGCCGACGGTCAGGGCGCTGCGTTTGCCGCGTTCGATAACGCGCAGGCGCGGTGGCGGGATGCCTTCGGCTTCCCAGCGTTCAGGGATGGCGATGAGCGTGCTGCCATCCACATCGGCGATGCGCAGGACGGTGACTTTGGGCACGCCGCCCATTTTATGGAACGCGCGGGCGGGGCCGATGTCGATGAGGCCTTCGTCGGCCATATCCTTGAGCAGCGCCTTGAGCGCGATCTTCTCCTGACCGCTGAGGCCAAAGGCACGGGCGATCTCGCGTTTGCCTGCCGGGGTGTCGGACTGGGCGATGAAGTCGAGGATTTGCTGACGGTTCGGGAAGCCGGCCGGTCTGACGCGCGAGGGTTTGGAACGTGTGGGTTTGGCGCGGGCGGGCTTTGGGGGAGAATTCATATCATTGGGCATAGTCGCTCGGACCGGGACTGGCCAGCCCGAGCGATCGCGATGCCTTTAATAAGACCGCCCGACCAGAACCCGCTCCACGGCGGTATCGCCGGTGAATATACAGGCACCATCCGCCGCGGCCGCATCCAGCGGCACATTGCGGAGGGTGAGCTTCTCCCCCTTGAGCCATTGCACGACCTTGTCGAGTGCTTCGCCGGTAGGCTTGCTCCACTGGACTTCGGCCCAACCGGGTTTGTTGCTGGCGTTGAAGTGGGCCTTGAGCGCGTCGAGGTCCACGATGCTGCGGTCGATGTTGCTGTGCAGGCGTTCGGTGGCTTGCGCGTGCAGATTGCTCTGCACTTCGGTTAGGATGCTTGCTGCGGCGGCCACGAAATCTGTCTTCCCGACGATAGCACTGTCGAGCTTGCCGTCGTCCTTGTAGAGACGGTCGCGGCGCAGCACGGAGACGTTGCCGCCAGCCACATCGCGGCCGCCGACTTCGACGATGATCGGTGCGCCTTTCTTGACCCAGCCCCAGCGCTTGTTCGCGGCCTTGGCAGGGCGACGATCCAGCAGGACTCGCACGGGTTCGCGGAACACGTCGAGTTTCTGCAGTTCGCCGAGCAGGTCCATGCAATAGTCGATGATGGCATCGTCTTCGGGGACGTCGCGCAACATCGGCACGATGATGATCTGATGCGGAGCGATGCGCGGCGGCACGCGCAGGCCGTCGTCGTCGCCATGCACCATGATGACGCCGCCGATCATGCGCGTGGACACGCCCCAGCTCGTCGTCTGCGCGAGTTCCTGAACGCCTTCGCTGTTCTGGAACCGAATGTTCTGCGCTGACGAGAATGTGGTGCCTAGGAAGTGCGAGGTGCCCGCCTGCAGCGCCTTGCCGTCCTGCATCATCGCCTCGATCGAATAGGTCGAGACTGCGCCGGGAAAGCGTTCGTTCTCCGGCTTTTCACCGGCGACAACGGGAAGCGCGAGGCAGTCTTCAGAAAAGGTCCGATAGACTTCCAGCATCTTCAGGGTTTCTTCGCGCGCTTCGGCTTCGCTGGCGTGGGCGGTGTGCCCTTCCTGCCAGAGAAATTCGCTGGTGCGCAGGAACATGCGAGTGCGCATTTCCCAGCGGACGACATTGGCCCACTGGTTGATGAGCACGGGCAGATCACGCCAGCTCTGAATCCAGCGCGAGAAGGCTGCGCCGATCACGGTTTCCGAAGTCGGCCGGACTACCAGGGGTTCTTCGAGCTTCGCTTCGGGATCGGGGACAAGCCGCCCATCCTTCTGGATCAGGCGGTGATGCGTGACGACCGCCATTTCCTTGGCGAAGCCGTCAACATGTTCGGCTTCCTTTTCGAAATAGCTCAGGGGAATGAACAGCGGGAAATAGCAGTTTTCATGGCCCGTCCGCTTGATTTCCGCGTCGAGCAGCGCCTGTATCCGTTCCCATATGCCATAGCCCCATGGACGAATGACCATGCAGCCACGCACGCCGGATTCTTCGGCGAGATCGGCTTCGGAAATGACGGCCTGATACCAGGCAGCGAAGTCCTGATCGCGGGTAACGGAAAGAGCGTGTTTCACAGAGAATATGCGCCTGCATTAGGGATATGTTGCGCGCGCAATAGAGCATAGGCGCGGCGGGTGTCGAGTGCCGCGATCAGACCATCGTCAATCGATAGGCGTAAATGGATAGGCCTATGGCTTATTCGACCAGCTTTTCGATCTTCGCATTCAGCGATGCCAACTGCGCCTTCAACTGGGCGATCTCGTCATCCTTGTCGGCAGCGGGCTTTGCTGCGCCAGGGACATCGAAACCCGGCAAGCCCTTGACTTTCAATGCCGTAGCCGCCGCTTCGAACATTTCCATGTTGCGCTTGGCAATTTCGGCGAGGGGCCCGCCGACAAATGCGCCTTGCATCGCTTCCTGGAACTGAAGCTGATTCTTGCGGAACGCTTCCATCGACGCTTCGAGATATTGGGGCACCATCGACTGCATCGAATCCCCGTACATCGAGATAAGCTGACGCAGGAAGTTGACGGGCAGCATGTTCTTGCCGCGCTGTTCCTCGTCCATGATGATCTGAGTCAGGACATTATGGGTAATGTCTTCGTTGGTCTTGGCATCCAGCACGACAAACTCACGCCCTTCGCGTGTCATCTGGGACAACAGGTCGAGCGTGATGTAACTGGAGGTTTCGGTGTTGTAGAGACGCCGATTAGCATATTTCTTAATGATGACCGTATCCGACTCACCGGAAGCTTTAGATTTAGCCATGAACACCGCTCCAACCCAAGATAATGCTGCGATAGCACCAAAAGATGCCGCGCCGCAACATGGGCCGCGTCCACTTCCGTTGTTTCTCAACATTCTTATGGCGCAAACACGCCACGATCCCGTGCTGCGCGCGCGCGCACTCGCCGGTTTGCGGCGCTATCAGGAAGCGGTGCGACCACCCCACCCCACCCCAGCACGCGTGCATGCCCAAGTTGGATCGGCAACATTGTCACACTTTGGGTCAGTCGAGGGAGATGACCGAGCCCCGGTCGTGTTGATCCCGTCGCTCATTAACCCGCCCCATGTGCTCGATCTTTCGGCACGGACGTCGTTGATCCGGTGGTTGGTCGACCAGGGGCATGATGGATATCTGGTGGATTGGGGCCATCCCGGTGCGGGCGACAGTATGATGGATCTGGGCGGCCATATTGCGCAGCGACTGGTGCCGTTGCTCCAAAGCCTGGACCCAAAGCGTGCGCCTATACTGGTAGGCTATTGCCTGGGCGGTACTTTGGCCATCGGGGCCGCAGCATCGATACCCGTCGCGGCACTGGCGACGATTGCGGCGCCGTGGCAATTCGATGGCTTCCCCGACGAAACGCGGGAGAGCATCGCGAAGCTATGGGCGGAGGCGAAGCCTATGTGCGACCGGTTGGGATATGTACCGATGGAAGTGCTGCAGTCTGGCTTCTGGGCGCTCGATTCTGCGCGGACGATTTGCAAATATGCCGATTTCGCAGATTTGGCCGATGATAGTGAGGCAGTGGATGCCTTTGTGGCGGTGGAGGACTGGGCGAATGCGGGAGCGCCGCTTACTTTTGCGGCGGGCAGGGAGCTGTTCGAAGCGCTATATGTCGACGATGTGACTGGACGTGCCGAATGGCGTGTTGGCGACGCAGCCATTCGACCGGCGGATTTCGCGATGCCCACGCTGGCGATTTCTTCGACGACAGACACCATCGTGCCGGCAGCGTCCACCCCGCCCCTTGCCGAACAATGGACGCTGGACATGGGGCATGTCGGCATGATCGTGGGTAGTCGTGGACCCAAAAGACTATGGGAGCCGCTATCCCAGTGGCTGTTCAAGCACGGAGGCTGATGCTAGAGGCGCGTACATATTTTCCCCACTGGAGAGAAACGTCTCATGACCGATATCGTCATCACCGCCGCCAAGCGCACGCCGGTTGGTAGTTTCCTGGGTGCATTCGCCAACACCCCGGCGCATGAGCTTGGCCGCATAGCCATCGAAGCGGCGCTGGCGCAGGCCGGCGTGGCGCCGAGCGAAGTCGATGAAGTGATATTGGGGCAGGTGCTGACCGCTGGCCAGGGGCAGAACCCGGCACGTCAGGCAGCCGTAAACGCCGGTTTGCCGGTTGAAAAGACGGCCTTCGGTGTCAATCAGGTGTGCGGTTCCGGTCTGCGCGCTGTCGCTCTGGCGGCGCAGGCGATCCAGAATGGCGACGCCACGATCATGGTCGCGGGCGGACAGGAAAGCATGTCGATGTCAGGCCACGCGCAATTCCTGCGTGGCGGCACGAAGATGGGCAATGTCAGCCTGGTCGATACGATGGTGAATGACGGCCTGACTGATGCGTTCAATGGCTATCACATGGGCATCACGGCCGAAAATCTGGCGGAAAAGTACCAGATCACGCGCGGCGATCAGGATGCGTTCGCGACCGCCAGCCAGAACAAGGCTGAGGCTGCGCGGTCGGCAGGACGGTTCAAGGATGAAATCGCGCCGGTCACGATCAAGGGCCGCAAGGGCGACACTGTAGTCGATCAGGATGAGTATATCCGCACCGGCGCGACGCTGGAAGCGATGACCGCGCTGCGGCCTGCGTTCAAGAAGGACGGATCGGTCACGGCAGGCAATGCAAGCGGCCTGAACGACGGCGCTGCAGCTATCGTGCTAATGTCGGCGGCGGAAGCGGAAAAGCGCGGAGCAAAGGTGCTGGGTCGTATCGCGTCGTGGGCGACGGCGGGCGTCGATCCTTCGATCATGGGCATTGGCCCTGCCCCGGCCAGCCGCAAGGCGCTGGAGAAGGCAGGCTGGACGATTGGCGATCTCGACCTGATCGAAGCCAATGAAGCCTTTGCGGCGCAGGCGCTGTCGGTGGGCAAGGAACTGGGTCTCGATCCGGAGAAGGTGAACGTCAATGGCGGCGCGATCGCTATCGGCCATCCGATCGGTGCGTCGGGCGCGCGCGTGTTGACAACGCTGCTCTATGAAATGGCACGGCGCGATGCGAAGAAGGGTCTCGTGACCTTGTGCATCGGTGGCGGCATGGGCATCGCCATGTGCATCGAGCGGTAACGCTTTTTGCACGCTGATTTTGAGGAGGGCCACGCCGCGAGGTGTGGCCTTTTTCATATCAGGTCCAGATGCGGTCGAACCTTTGGCCCAGGCCTGTGAGCAGTTCATATTGCGACAGGCCGGACGCAGCGGCAGCGCGCGGGAGGTCATAGTCGATGCTGAGCCAGTCGCCCTCTGAAATGTCCGGCGCGAGCGAGGCATCGACGATCAGCAGGTCCATCGAGACCCGGCCTAGGACGGGCAAAGGCCGGTCGCCTGCGAGCACCATGCCCCTGCCCGAGAAACCACGGAGATAGCCGTCCGCATATCCGATGTTGAGGATCGCAGCGGCCATGTCGCGCGTCGCGGTGAACGTGGCATTGTAGCCAACGGTGTCACCGGCTTGCACCGTGCGGCGCTGGAGCACTTGCGCCTGGGGGGTCACGACCTGCCGGATATGTCCGGCGGCGTTCGGACGGGGCACGCCGCCATAGAGAGCAAGGCCGGGGCGCGTCACGCCGAAGTGATAATCCGAGCCTAGACATATGCCTGCGCTGTTCGACAGGCTGTAGCGTTCTGCGGGCACCTGCTGCGCGATTGCGGCGAAACGCCGCTGCTGGATCGCGGACAGAGGATTGTCGTCATCGGCGCAGGCGAGATGGCTCATCAGGGTAATGATGTTCAGCCCCCCGGTTGCCTGCGCCACATCGCTGCGCCAATCGAGGCCTAGCCGATTCATGCCGGTGTCGACCATGACGTCGCAGGGGCCACCATTGGCATTGCGCCAACGCGCGATTTGGTCGGGGGTCGAAAGTACGGGGCGTGCAGGACTGGTGAGCGCCTCGGCGAGATCCTCGTTACGAATACCGTGCAGGACCGAGAGCGAGAGGCCATCGGCGAGCGGCAATAGCGCGCGTGCCTCTGCCCATGTTGCCACGAAGAAATCCCGGCAGCCCGCTTGGGAAAGATGGCCCATAACTTCGGCTGCACCCAGACCGTAGCCGTTTGCTTTGATCGCAGCTCCGCACGTGGCCCGCCCGCTCATCTGCGCGAGCCAGCGCCAGTTATGCTCCAGCGCTGCGGTGTCGAGCGAGAGACGGAGTGGCGCGGGGGCGGAAGAAAAACCAGTCGGCATGTTCCGCCGATAGCCCGGTCATCCCTTCGCGTCGAGCCTTGCTCCGCGCGTTTCGGGCAATCCCCACATTGTCACGACCAATGCCATCGCTACGACCGCCATGGTGTACCAGAGCCCCGCATAAGGATCGCCCGTGCGCGCGACGATATACTGGCTGACCAGCGGCAGGAACCCGCCGAAATAGCCGGTGCCGATGTGATAGGGGATCGACATCGAGCTGTAGCGGATGCGCGCGGGGAAAAGCTCCGACAACAGCGCCGCAACGGGACCGTAGGTCGCACCGGACAATGCGCCAAGGGTCAGGATGCCAAGCAGGATCTTGAGCGAGTCGACGAAGGAAGGCTTTACCTTGTCGAGATTGTATCCGGCATCGGCCAAAGTCTTGTCGAGGGCGGCTGGACTGGTGTCCGTCTGCACCACACCGGCGATGGACACCTGCGTAGAGGGCGCAGCCGCCTTGCTATAATGAACGCCCTTCTTCGAGAAATAGTCGAGCAGGCGGGAGCAGTCGCTGGCCTGCACCTTGGCAAAAGGATCATAGCCGCAGTCCGGACCCATCACGACCACAGGCGCGCGGCGCGCCGCTTCGGCAAGGCTGGGATTGGCCGCGCCGCCGATCAGGTGGAAGATCGGGAACAGCAGCAGCAATGTTGCCGCGTAGCCCAGAACGATGGGTTTCTTTCGCCCATATTTGTCGGAAAGATGCCCGAAGAACAGGAACCAGAACAGGCCGCTGGTCGCCCCTATCCCAACGAGTATCTGGGCGGTAACCGGCTCGACTCGCAAGGCGTTCTGCAGGAAATACAGCACCTGAAACATGGCGGTGTACCAGATGACTGTCAGGCCTGCCGCAATCCCGAACAGCGCGACGAACAGACGTTTTTTGTTGCCCGGATAGGTGAAGGTTTCCTTCAGGGGATTGCGCGCGCATTCCCCGGCATCCTTCATCGCCTTGAACACGGGGCTTTCGTTGAGCTTCAGGCGTATCCAGAGCGATATTCCAAGCAGGACAAGCGAAAAGACGAACGGAATGCGCCATCCCCATGCGTCCCATACTTCCGGGCCGACGATCCATTGCGTTCCCAGCACGACGATGAGCGAAAGGATGAAACCGCCGACGACACTCGCCTGAATGAAGCTGGTGAAAAAGCCGCGGCGTTCGACCGGGGCATGTTCGGCCACGTAGATCGCTGCGCCGCCATATTCCCCGCCCAAGGCCAGCCCCTGCATGATGCGCAGGATGATGAGGATGACCGGTGCGGCAGCGCCTATCGACGCGGCGGAGGGGACCAGGCCTACGCCTGCGGTCGCAATGCCCATCATGATGATTGTGGCGAGAAAGGTGTATTTACGGCCGAGCCGGTCGCCGAAATAACCAAATAACACAGCACCTAATGGCCGGAAGCCGAATCCCACGGCGAACCCCGCGAGCGAGTAAAGCAGTTCGACCGAAGCATTGTCGGTGGGGAAAAAGGTGCGGCCGATGATTGCGGCGAGCGTTCCGTAAATGAAGAAATCATACCATTCGAAAACGGTGCCGAGCGAGGATGCGGCAATGACCAGCCGGTCGCGCTTCACATCCAGTTTGTATTCGCCGGTCTTCGCGCCCGCAGTTGCCATCTCATCCCCATATGTCGTGCCCGGTATCAAGGCATTTTCGTGCACCCTTTGGCGACTTTTGGCGAGTCGGGCAACCTGTCAGAACAGCCTTGCACCATTAGGCACAGCCTTGTCCGGCGCAAACAGTGTAACGGCCCCATCCGCGTCGGGAAAGCCCAGCGTCAGCACTTGCGACATGAACTTGCCGATCTGTCGCGGTGGAAAGTTGACCACCGCCGCGACCTGACGCCCGACCAAGGCTTCCGGATCGTAATTCTCAGTTATCTGTGCGCTGCTGCGGCGCGTGCCGATGCCCTCGCCAAAGTCTATCATCAGCTTGAAGGCCGGTTTGCGCGCCTCGGGGAAAGGCTCGACGGAGAGGATCGTGCCGACCCGGATATCGACCTTAAGGAAGGTATCGAAATCCGTTTCCGTTGCCGACGGCGCCGAAGGGTCATGGGTCAGATGCATATCATTGCCTCAGCATGAGGTTGATCGCCATCACGTGATTCATCGAGTCACGCCGTCCACGGTTGTCGACATATTGGTTGAGATAACCGAACTCCACAGTGGACTTGCCGGACAGCGGCACCTCAAGTCCCGCGAAGCTGCGGACCCTGTCGAAACCGCTGCGTGCACCCCAATCGGTATCGTTGAGCGCGACGAACGCCTCGACCGAAGCGATGGCGGCCAGGCGGCGGGGCTTGTTCGACAGCGGCAAGGCATAGCGCAGCATCTGTCGTGCGCGCCATCCCGTGTCGTTCCCGGTCGAAAGCCAGCGTTGTTCAAAGCGTGTGCGGGATGTCAGGGCACCTCCGGCGACTTTGCCCATCGACCAGTTGAGCTGTTGAAACGAACGATCTTCGGTAACATCGGCACCGCTCGAACGCGGGCTTCGGACAGCGGCATATCCCTGATAGACGCTCAGACGATCATTGAGCTTAACGCCGACCGCCGGACGCAGGAGTATCTGATTTAGGTTCGAGCCATCGCCGCCAAAACGTGGCTGCACCTCTAGCATATAGAGGATGTCGTCCTTCACGCTGCCTTGCGCCAGCGTGAGGAACCAGAACTGCTCGTCCTGCGATGGCGCTGCCTGTGCTGGAGTTACTGCTACAAGAGCGCCGAGCGCGCAGGCCAACTTCGCTATCCCCATGATATCATTGCACCTCGCTACCCGCTCTGCCAAGCGGGTAGCGATTAGGGTGCGCTGGAAGAGGAGGCAAGCCGTCAGTCGACCGTCATTCCATTTCGAGGATGACGGCATCGACAGGAAGGCTTTCGCCTGCCTTTGCCAGCACCGATTTGACGGTTCCGCTCTTTTGCGCGCGCAGGATGTTTTCCATTTTCATGGCTTCGATCACGGCGAGTGGCTGGCCAGCCTCGACCTTGTCGCCTTCGCCCACGTTGAGCGTCACCAGCAGGCCGGGCATGGGGCAGATGAGGAAGCGGGAAAGATCCGGCGGCACCTTTTCGATCATATGCTGCGCGAGCGGCGCGATATGACCGGGCAGGACGCGGGCAACATGCGCCGCGCCATGACTGGTCAGGCGGAAGCCGCCACGCACCGGAGCGATGCGAACGGCAAGCGTTTCATCGCCGAACTCCGCCTCCACAATCCGGTCGCCAGGGGTGTATTCCAGCGCGATGTCGAGGGGTTCGCCATCGACGGTCACTTCGTCGAGCGCGATCATGACGTCGTGCAGGGCATCGCCTAGGCGGACCTGCCACTGCGTTGGCGGTTTCAGGCGGCGTCCCAATTGCCCGTCGATGCGGCGCGCGCGATCTGCCTGCGCCATGCCCGCAAAGGCGGCGATTGCAGCGAGGCGGCGGAGCAGTTCGGGCGCGGCGGGCGCACCGTGGAAACCGTCGGGATATTCCTCCGCGATGAAACCGGTGGTGATGTTGCCGGAGCGGAAACGCTCATGCTGCATGATGGCGGACAGGAAATCGATATTGTGGCCCGGTCCTTCGATCTCGAAGCGGTCGAGGGCCTCGATCTGCTTGTCGATGGCCTCCAGACGCGTGGGCGCGTAGGTCACCAGCTTGGCTATCATCGGATCGTAGAACATGCTGACTTCGCCGCCTTCGGTCACGCCATCGTCAACGCGGACGCCCTCGACCACCGTTGGCGGGTTGTAGCGCGCGAGACGGCCCGTCGAGGGCAGGAAGCCGCGATAGGGATCTTCGGCATAGACGCGGTTTTCAATGGACCAGCCATTGATCTGCACATCGTCCTGACCGAAGGCCAGCTTCTCGCCATTGGCGACGCGGATCATCTGTTCCACGAGGTCGAGACCGGTGATCTGCTCGGTCACGGGATGTTCGACCTGAAGCCGGGTGTTCATTTCGAGGAAGTAGAACCCCTCCCCCGTCGTATCCGCGCCGCTGACGATCAGTTCGACCGTGCCTGCGCTGTAATAGCCCACCGCGCGGGCCAGAGCGACGGCCTGCTCGCCCATCGCCTTGCGCATCTTGGGCGTGACGAATGGCGAAGGCGCTTCCTCGACGACTTTCTGGTGGCGGCGCTGGATCGAGCATTCGCGTTCGTTGAGGTACACGATGTTGCCGTGCTGATCGCCCAGCACCTGAATTTCGATGTGGCGCGGGCTTTCGATGAACTTTTCGATGAACACGCGGTCATCGCCGAAGCTGGCGAGGCCTTCGCGCTTGGTCGCTTCGAAGCCTTCGCGGACGTCGGTCTCGGAGTAAGCGAGGCGCATGCCCTTGCCACCGCCGCCTGCCGACGCCTTCATCATCACCGGATAGCCGATGTCGTTGGCGATGCGGACGGCGTGGTCGGTATCGTCGATTTCACCGACGAAGCCGGGGACGACGTTTACGCCTGCTTCCAGTGCCAGTTTCTTGGATTCGATCTTGTCGCCCATCGCGGCGATCGCGCCGGGGGGCGGGCCGATGAAGGCGATGCCAGCGTCCTTCAAGGCTTCGGCAAAGCTGGTGCGTTCCGACAGGAAGCCATAGCCGGGATGCACTGCATCCGCGCCGGTGTCCTTGCAGGCCTGAATGATCTTTTCGGCGATCAGATAGGATTGGGCGGCGGGCGACGGGCCGATGTGGACGGCTTCGTCCGCCATCAGGACGTGCGGCGCGCGCGAGTCCGCGTCGGAATAGACCGCGACGGTGGCGATGCCCATCTTGCGCGCGGTGCGGATGACCCGGCAGGCAATCTCGCCACGGTTGGCGATGAGGATTTTCTTGATCACTAACGGCTCCAAACGAGAGAAGTAAGTTGGCGGGTACGGTCCCGCGTCAGACGCGTCTTGCATTGTGCCTGGGTCATCGGCTGCGCCGATCCTCCGGCGAACTGGCCGCCTTCAATCACGCATTGCGTGTCACGGAAGCGCAGCCAAGCGCGCTGGCTTTCCAGCAGCGCCGCGGCATAGCCAAAGCCACCGCTGCGCGATGTGTCCTGCGCGTCGCGGCGCTTCATATATGCGTAGGTGATCTTCCATTGCCGCGTAAGTTCGGCGTCAGCGCGGGTGTAAGCCGCGGCCGCGCATTGCGTCATGGCGCGCTGGGTCTGCGGGTTGGCGCAGTTCGGCGAACTCGCAGCAAGGGCAACGGCGATCAGCAGCACGCGGCTTCCTTCACAGCGGGCTCACTCGCACCCATCGCACTGACGCCCAGCTTGGCGAAAAGCGCCGCGTCCTTGTCGTCGCCGGCGTTGGCGGTGGTCAGGAGGCGGTCCCCGGTGAAGATGCTGTTGGCGCCGGCCATGAAGCAGAGCGCCTGGCAGGCTTCGCTCATGCTTTCGCGACCGGCGGAGAGGCGGACCATGCTTAAAGGCATAATAATGCGCGCGACGGCGACGGTGCGTACGAATTCGATCTCGTCGATCTTCGCGAGTGGCGTGTCGGCGAGCATGTTGCCCAGCACGGTGCCCTTGACCGGGACGAGCGCATTGATGGGCACGCTTTCAGGGTGCGGCATGGTGGCGAGGGCGTGGAGGAAACCGACCCTATCTTCTCTAAGTTCGCCCATACCGACTATGCCGCCGCTGCACACGTTGATGCCCGCGGCGCGGACATTATCCAGTGTTTCCAAACGGTTGGCGAAGGTTCTTGTCGTGATGACGTTCGCGTAGTTTTCCGGCGAGGTATCGATGTTGTGGTTGTAGTAATCGAGGCCCGCTTCGGCGAGTTGCTGCGACTGCTTTTCGCTTAACATGCCCAAAGTCATGCAGGTTTCGAGGCCCATCGCGCGGACGCCCTTCACCATTTCGATGATCGCGGGCATGTCGCGATCCTTGGGGCTGCGCCACGCTGCGCCCATGCAGAAGCGGCCTGAGCCTGCATCCTTCGCCTGCGCTGCCGATTGCAGCACGGCGCGGACGTCCATCAGCTTTTCGGCCTTGAGGCCCGTTTCCGCGTGGACAGACTGATTGCAATAGCCGCAATCCTCGACACAGCCGCCGGTCTTGATCGACAGCAGGGTGGAAAGCTGGACTTGATTGCGCGGATGATGGGCGCGGTGGATCGTCTGCGCTTCGAACAGCAGGTCGTTGAAGGGAAGATCGAAGAGCGCGGAGATTTCTTCGCGGGTCCAGTCGGTGCGGGCTATATCAGTTGTCATGCGGCATCCTCCAGCGGGGGCATGTTGTGGCCCAGGAGGCGCAGCACGTCGGCGGCGCATTCGACCACATTGGAGCCGGGGCCATAAATCCCCTGCACGCCCGCGTCACGCAGATAGTCGTAATCCTGTGGCGGGATGACGCCACCTGCGATCACCTTGATATCGTTGCGGCCCTTCTCCCGAAGCAGCTTGATCAACTCAGGAATCAGCGTCTTGTGCCCCGCCGCCAAGGACGACGCGCCGACCACATCGACATCGCTTTCCAGCGCCAAAACGACGGTTTCCTCAGGCGTTTGGAACAATGGGCCGGAGACGATGTCAAAACCCATGTCGCCAAAGGCCGAGGCGATGACGTTCGCGCCGCGATCATGGCCGTCTTGTCCCATCTTTGCCACCATCAGCTTGGGCTTGCGACCGAGGCGACGTTCGACGGCGGCGACGCCATCGAGCACCTGTTGCCAGCGCGCATCGCCATCATAAGGTGCGCTGTAGACGCCTTTCACCGGCGTCGGCGTGGTGCCATAGCGGGCGAAGCTTTCCTCCATGGCGGCACTGATTTCGCCCAGTGTCGCGCGGGCGCGGGCGCATTCCACGGCCAAGGCGAGCAGGTTGTTTTCGAGGCTTGCCGGTTTGGCCGCGCCTTCGCGCAAGGCCTGCAGCGCGGCTTCGCACTTGGCGCTGTCACGGTCCGCCTTGGTCTTTGCGATGCGGGCGATTTGGCCTTCGCGGACCTTGGCATTGTCGATGTCGAGCGTTTCGAGGAAGTCTTCGGTCGCGAGGCGATATTTGTTCACGCCGACGATTACGTCATCGGCGCGGTCCACGCGTGCCTGCCGCGCTGCTGCCGCGGTTTCGATCATCGCCTTGGGCCAGCCAGCGGCGACGGCTTTTGCCATGCCGCCTTCGGCCTGCACGCGGTCGATGATCTCCTGTGCCTTGTCGACCAGTTCCTGCGTCAGCGCTTCGATATAATAGGAGCCGCCCAGGGGATCGACGACCTTGGTCATCCCGGTTTCTTCCTGGATGATGATCTGCGTATTGCGGGCGATGCGGGCGGAGAAGTCGGTCGGCAACGCGATCGCTTCGTCGAGGGCATTAGTGTGCAGCGACTGGGTGCCGCCCAGCATTGACGCCATGGCCTCCACCGTGGTGCGGATCACGTTGTTATACGGATCCTGCTCGGTCAGCGACACGCCCGATGTCTGGCAGTGGGTGCGCAGCATCTTGCTTCGCTCATCCTGCGCGCCCAGCGTCGTCATGGCCCGGTGCCACAGCACACGCGCGGCGCGCAGCTTGGCGATCTCCATGAAGAAGTTCATGCCGATGGCGAAGAAGAAGCTGAGGCGACCGGCGAACTTGTCGATATCCAGCCCGGAGGCGACACCGTATTTCACATATTCCATGCCGTCGGCGATGGTGAAGGCAAGCTCCTGCACCTGTGTCGCGCCAGCTTCCTGCATGTGATAGCCGGAGATGGAAATGCTGTTGAACTTGGGCATTTCGCGCGAGGTGTAGCCGAAGATGTCGGAGATGATCCGCATCGAAGGTTCGGGCGGGTAAATGTAGGTGTTGCGGACCATGAACTCCTTCAGAATGTCGTTCTGAATGGTTCCGTCGAGCAGTTTGCGATCGACGCCCTGCTCCTCACCCGTCACGATGAAGAAAGCGAGGATCGGGATGACCGCGCCGTTCATCGTCATGGAAACCGACATCTTGTCGAGCGGAATACCGTCGAACAGGATTTTCATGTCTTCGAGCGTGTCGATGGCGACGCCCGCCTTACCCACGTCGCCGGTGACGCGCGGATGGTCGCTGTCATAGCCGCGGTGCGTGGCGAGGTCGAAGGCGACCGACAGACCCTTTTGACCGGCGGCAAGGTTACGCTTGTAAAAGGCGTTGGATTCCTCGGCGGTGGAGAAACCCGCATATTGGCGGATCGTCCACGGGCGGCCCGCATACATGCTGGCGCGCACACCGCGCGTGAAGGGCGCGAAGCCGGGAAGGCCGGGATCGACGGTGACGTCTTCCGCCGTATAGAGCGGCTTGACGGCGATGCCTTCGGGCGTCTGCCAGGTCAGATCCTTGCCTTTGACTTCCTTCGTCGCGGCGGCGGACCATTGGTCGAGAGTGGGTTTATCGGTCATTACTTGCCTTCAAACTTGGCGGGACGCTTTGCGAGGAAGGCCTGCACGCCTTCCGCGAAATCCGCGCTACGTCCCGCGTCTCGCTGGTGCTTGCGTTCTAGCGCAAGCCCCTGCGAGAAACTCGATGTCTGTGTTGTGGCGATCCCCTGACGGATCAGCCCAAGCGCGACAGTCGGCATGGCGGCGAGGCGCGCGGCCAATGCCTGCGCTTCGTCCGATAATGTCGCATCGTCGACCGCCTTGTAGATCAGGCCCCAGCTTTCTGCTTTTTCCGCGGGGAGGCGTTCGCCCAGCATCATCATCTGCGTGGCGCGGGCCTTGCCCACCAGACGGGGCAGCGTCCATGTCGCGCCACCATCCGGCACGAGGCCGATGTTCACGAATGCCTGAAGGAAATAAGCCGATTTGGCAGCGACCACGAAATCGCATGCCAGCGCGAGCGAGGCTCCGATGCCTGCGCAGGCACCGTGCACCTGTGCCACCATCGGGAGCTTGGACGCGATTAAGCGCTCCATGCAAGGGTTGTAGTCTTTTTCGAGGATTTCCCCGACGTCCTCTGGCAAGCCGCCATCGGCCTGAAGATCGGTGCCGCTGCAGAAGCCTTTGCCTTCCGCTTTGATGAGGATCGCGCGCGCGCCCTGCGCCGGGAAGGCTTCGACGGCGTCGACGATCTCATAGAACATCTGTGGTGTGAGGGCATTGAGACGCTCGGGCCGGTTGAACGAGAGGATGCCGACGGTATCGACGACCGATGTGAGGATGGTTTCATAAGTCATGAAGCATTCCTTGTTCGCGCTACGACAGCCCGATTTACGCCTTGTTCCTGCGAAGGCAGGAACCCAGAGCGGCAAGCATCAATGTCTGTACCCAGAACCCCTGGGCTCCTGCCTTCGCAGGAGCACGGTAACGTATTGGCGGGACCGTGCATCAATGCCCTACCCCATTCGGGGTTTCCATGATTTCGGTGAGGACGCCGTTCATGTCCTTGGGATGGACGAAGAAGATCAGCGTACCGTGCGCGCCGATGCGCGGTTCGCCCAGAACCTTCGCGCCCTTGCTCTCGAACCATGCCTTTGCGGCGTGGATATCGGGGACTTCGTAGCACATATGGTGCTGACCGCCCGCCGGGTTCTTGGCAATGAAGCTGTGAATCGGCGAGTTTTCGCCAAGCGGTTCGATCAGTTCGATCTGGGTGCCGTTCGTGCCGTTTTCGCCGGGGGTGTCGACGAAGCACACCTTTACCCCCTGCGCAGGCAGGTCGAAAGGCTCATGAATATGCGTCGCGCCCATCACGTCGCGGTAATAGGCGATGCTGGCGGCGAGGGACGGCGTAGCTACGCCGATATGGTTGAGGCGACCGAGTTTCATACGCAGACTTCCGTCAGAAATTGTTCCGTCATCCCAGCGCAGGCTGGGATCGCATGCCTCTGGGTTGTGACCAACCACCCGAGACCCCAGCTTTCGCTGGGGTGACGATCCGGCTTAAAGCGGAATGTTGTCATGCTTCTTCCAAGGGTTTTCCAGCGCCTTGTTCTTCAGCTTGCGCAGGCCCAGCGCGATGCGGCGGCGTGTGGAATGCGGTTGGATCACTTCGTCAATGAAGCCCTTCGAGGCGGCGACGAAGGGGTTGGCGAAGCGATCTTCATATTCCTTGGTGCGCTCGGCGATTTCTTCGGGCGTCTTGCCGCGGAAGATGATTTCGACTGCGCCCTTGGCACCCATCACGGCGATTTCAGCGGTGGGCCATGCGTAGTTCAAATCGCCGCGCAGGTGCTTTGACGCCATAACGTCGTAGGCGCCGCCATAAGCCTTGCGCGTGATGACGGTGATCTTTGGTACGGTGGCTTCGGCATAAGCGAACAGCAGCTTCGCGCCATTCTTGATGATGCCGTTATGCTCCTGCCCCACGCCCGGCAGGAATCCCGGCACATCGACGAAAGTGAGGATGGGAATGTCGAAGGCGTCGCAGAAGCGGACGAAGCGCCCGGCCTTTTTCGACGCGCCGATGTCGAGGCATCCGGCCAGCACCGTCGGTTGATTGGCGACAATGCCTACTGTGCGGCCTTCGATCCGGCCGAAACCGCACAGGATATTGCCGGCATGGGCAGGCTGCACCTCAAAGAAATCGCCTTCGTCGACGACCTTCCGGATCAGCTCATGCATGTCGTAGGGCTGATTGGCGTTGGCCGGGATCAGCGTGTCGAGGCTTTCTTCGATACGGTCCCATTCGTCGGCGGTAGGGCGCTCGGGCGCGGATTCGCGGTTGGAAGCAGGCAGGAAGTCAATGAAATCGCGGGTGGCGAGCAAAGCTTCGATATCGTTTTCGAACGCAACGTCCGCAACGCCGGACTTCGTGGTGTGCGTCACGGCCCCGCCGAGCTCTTCCTGCGTGACGATCTCATTGGTGACGGTCTTCACCACGTCAGGGCCGGTGACGAACATATAACTGCTGTCCTTCACCATGAAGATGAAGTCGGTCATCGCCGGCGAATAGACTGCGCCGCCCGCGCATGGCCCCATGATGAGGCTGATCTGCGGCACGACGCCGGACGCCAGCACGTTGCGCTGGAACACTTCGGCATAGCCGCCGAGCGACGCGACGCCTTCCTGAATGCGGGCGCCGCCGCTGTCGTTGAGGCCGATGACGGGCGCGCCGACTTTCAGCGCCATGTCCATGATCTTGCAGATTTTCTGCGCATGGCGCTCGGACAGCGATCCGCCGAACACGGTGAAATCCTGGCTGAATACAAAGACGAGACGACCGTTGATCGTGCCCGATCCTGTGACGACGCCATCGCCGGGGATCTTCGTCTCTTCCATGCCGAATTCGGTGCAGTTGTGTTCGACATACATGTCGAGCTCTTCGAAGCTGTTCTCGTCGAGCAGAACGTCGAGCCGTTCGCGCGCCGTAAGGCGCCCCTTGGCGTGCTGCCCCGCGATCCGCTTTGCGCCGCCGCCCATACGGGCCGCCTCACGCATGGTCTCCAGCTTCTCGACTACGGCCAGTTTCGACATGAAGATCCTCTTCCCGGAATTGTGCAGGCTTTTCCCCTTTTCAGTCTTTGCGACAAAGGGCAAATGTGAATTTGCGGATTTGCAAAAGCCGATTTTGCAAACTATTGCGAAGCGATGGCACGAGGCGCACGCATTTTCGCCGGGCAGAAGCTGCGACAGCTTCGGCTCGATCAACGGATGGATCAGGCCGCGATGGCGGCGGTGCTGGCTATATCCGTATCCTATCTCAGTCAGTTGGAGAATGACGACCGGCCGTTGACCGCGAAGGTCAAGGCGGCGTTGGCGAGCGCGTTCCCGCTGGACTGGGCAGCATTCGATGCGCGGGAGGATGAGCAGTTGCTCGGTGCGTTCACCTTCGCGCTGGCACATCCCGATGTAGCGAGCGGGCCGCTGGAAGCAGAGCGGACCGAGAAACTGCATCTGCAATTTCCGGAATTTGCGGCGCGTTTTGTGGACCTTCACCGCGCCTATAACCGTGCGAACGAGCGGCTGAACATGATGGAGGAAGCGATCGCCAACGACATGGCGACGCAGGCACGGATGCCGTGGGAAGCGGTGCGCGACTGGTTCCATAACGAAGGTAATTACGTCCATGCGCTCGATTGCATGGCGGAGGATTTGTGGGCGGCGCTGTCGGACGGCGGGCGGCTGACCGAAGCGACGCTGATCGCAGCGTTGCAGGACCGTCATGGCGTCGAGACGCGCGTGCAGGAAGCGCGGGACACTGCCTTGCGTGTGTACGATGCCGATACGCGGCGGCTGTTCGTCAACGCGGCGTTGCCGCCGGAAAGCCGCAAATTCATGCTGGCCTATCAACTTGTGATGGCGGAAGGCGCGGCGCTGATTGCGGATATTGCGGCGGGTGCGGGATTATCTGCGCCGGGGTCGGACAGGCTGCTCACCATCGGGTTAAGCAACTATGCGGCGGGCGCCTTGCTTATGCCTTATGCGCGCTATCGTGAGGCAGCGCGGGAAGTGCGGCATGACATCGACCAGTTGGCACGGCGGTTCGGGGTGAGTTTCGAGCAGGCCTGCCATCGGCTTTCGACGCTGCAAAGACCGGGGATGCGGGGTATTCCGTTCTTCTTCTGCCGGGTCGATATGGCGGGGAACATCACCAAGCGGCACAGCGCCACGCGCCTGCAGTTCGCGCGCTTCGGTGGAGCATGTCCGCTCTGGATCGTGCATGAGGCGGTGGCGATCCCCGACCGCATATTGGTGCAGCTTGGCGAGACGCCCGATGGGGTGCGCTATGTGTCGATGGCGAAGGGACTGGTGAAACCGTCAGGCAGCTACGCCCGCGCGCCGCGGCGCTATGCGGTGGTGCTGGGGTGCGAGATCGAACATGCGGGCAACTTCGTCTATGCTGACGGGCTGCAATTGCATGATGAGGCGGCAGCCACGCCGATTGGTGTGACATGTCGGCTTTGCCCGCGCCAAAGTTGCGATCAGCGCGCCTTTCCGCCGGCGGATCGGCCTATTCGGGTCGATCCGGATAATCGGCAGGTCGTGCCCTATTCGATTGAATGATTGAGAACCGTTCACCCTGCGCTTGTCGAAGGGCTTTTCTTCTTGAGAAAGCAGAACCCTTCGACAAGCTCAGGGTGAACGGGGGGAGGTTACTTCAGCAGCACCAGTTCCTCGGCCATGCTGGGATGCAGCGCGACGGTATCGTCGAAGTCCTGCTTGGTGAGGCCCGCTTTCACTGCGACCGCTGCGGCCTGCAATATCTCCGGCGCATCCGGGCCGATCATGTGGAGACCGACGACCTTGTCCGTCGCAGCGTCCACGATCATCTTGTAAAGCGCGCGTTCGTTGCGGTTGGCGAGGACGTTCTTCATCGCGCGGAAGTCTGAGGTGTAGACCTTGACCGTGCCGAGCTTGTTGCGGGCTTCCGCCTCGGTCATGCCGACGGCGCCGATGGGCGGGTGGCTGAACACGGCGGAGGGGATGTTGGTGTAGTCCACCTTGCGCGGATTGTTGCCGAACACGGTGTCGGCAAAGGCATGGCCTTCGCGGATCGCGACGGGGGTTAGCTGCACGCGGTTGGTGACGTCGCCCACGGCGTAGATGCTTTCGCAACTGGTCTTGCTGAATTCATCCACCTTGATCGCGCCATGATCGTCGAGGTCAACGCCTGCATTTTCCAGACCCAGCCCCTTGCTGTTCGACTGACGCCCTGTGGCGAAGAGCAGCAGGTCGCAGGCGACGGGATCGCCGCCCTTGATGCGAACGCACAAGGTGCCGTCTTCGTTCTTCTCGATCTTTTCGAAGGGCGCGTTGAAGCGGAAATTGATCCCCTTCACCATGCTGATCTGCAGCAGGCGGTCGCGGATTTGCGCATCGTAGCCGCGCAGGATCGTGTCGGAGCGGTTGACGATGGTTACATGCGCGCCAAATTCGTGGAAGATACCGGCGAACTCATTGGCGATGTAACCGCCGCCCGCGATGACGACGCGCTTTGGCATTTCGTCGATGTGGAAGACTTCGTTCGAGGTGATGCCATGCTCGGCCCCTTCGATGTCCGGCACCATCGGCCATGCGCCGGTTGCGACGAGGATGTATCGGGCCGTGACCTTCTCCCCGCTGGCCAGCGTAATTTCATGCGGGCCGGCGATGGTCGCGCGCTCGTGGAAGGTCGTGACGCTGTTGGTATCGAGCGTCTGTTGATAGATGCCATTCAGGCGGTCGACATCGGCAAGGACATTGTCGCGCAAGGTCTTCCAGTCGAAGCCGCATTCGGGAACGTCCCATCCGAAACGGCGCGCATCCTTCAGATCCTCGGCAAAATGTGCGCCATAGACGAGCAGCTTTTTCGGCACGCAGCCGCGAATGACGCAGGTGCCGCCGACGCGATATTCCTCGGCCACCGCAACCTTCGCGCCATGCGCTGCCGATATGCGGGCCGCCCGGACCCCGCCAGACCCTGCGCCAATGACGAACAGGTCGTAATCATAATCGCTCATGCAGAATGCTTTCGTTGTTTGATGCGATATGGCGTCGGGTCGGGCGTATTACCAACGGGATTTGACGATGGCCGTGATCGGATCAGCCGAGCGCCAGGTCGATTAGCGCCATCGTCGAGGGGTCGAAGCCGGTCGGGCCGTCCTGTTCGATGGACTTGGCGATCTGCTTGCCGAGTTCCACGCCGAACTGATCGAAGGGATTGATGCCCATCAGCGCCGCATTGGCGAAGGTGCGATGTTCGTAGAAAGCGATCAGCGCACCCAATGCCTGCGGATTTACGTCATCCAACAGGATCGTGGTGGACGGGCGATTGCCGGGATAGGCGCGCGCGGGGTCTTCGGCATTGTCCTTGCCTTGCATCAGAGCGGCGCCTTGGGCGAAGCAATTGACGAGCAAGGTGCGGTGATGTGCGGGGTCAAGCGCGTGACCCGCCTCGATCGAAGCGATGAACTCGACGGGGACGATATGCGTGCCCTGATGCAATAGCTGAAACACGGCATGTTGCGCATCGGTGCCGACACCGCCCCAGGTGATCGGCGCGGTCGGGCCGTCGACGGGCTGGCCATCGGCGGTCACGCTCTTGCCGTTGCTCTCCATCTCAAGCTGCTGGAGGTAGGAGGGCAGCAGGCGCAAGCGCTCGTCATAGGCGAAGACGGCGCGGGTCTGACAGTCCATGACGCGCGCATAATAGAGATCGGCAAAGGCCGCGAGCAGCGGTGCGTTGGCGGCGGGTTCAGCGAGGCGGAAGTGCCGGTCCATAAGGGCGGCGCCTTCCAGCAGGCTTTCGAACGCATCCCAACCGAGCGCCAGCGCCGCCGGGAAGCCGATGGAGGACCATAGCGAATAACGCCCGCCGACGCTTTCGTTGAACGGCAGGACGCGGGTTTCATCGACGCCCCACTCCATCGCCTTTTCGGGCGCAGCGGTAAGCGCGATGACCTTGCCATAGGGATCGTCGATCCCTGCCTCGACCATCCAGTTGATGGTGCTGGCGGCGTTGAGCATGGTTTCGGTGGTGGTGAAGGTCTTCGACGCGATGGCGAGAATAGTTGCGTGCGGATCGAAGCGATCCAGCGCGGCTTCCAGTGCGGTGCCGTCTACGTTGGAGACGATGGCGACGTCATAGCGTTTTTCATCGCGACCGAGCGCATCGACGATCAGGTTCGGACCGAGCGCCGATCCGCCGATACCGACGTGGATGATGTGCCGCACCGGCCCGAGCGCTTCGGCTTCGATGGCGTCGATCAGCGCGCGCATCCGGTTGTGGAACATCTTGGCAGCGGCGACGCTTTCCGGATTGCCTTCACCGCGTTCGGCGGGATGTTCGGCGGCGCGGCCTTCGGTGTTGTTGATCGCTTCGCCTGCGAACAGCGCGTCGCGCTTGCCCGCAAAATCGCTTTCGACGGCCAGCGTCTGAAACGCTGTCAGCAAGTCGTCCGTCAGGTGCGTCTTGCTCCAGTCGAAGCGGATGGGCCCCACGCTGAGCGTGTGTTTATCGAGACGACCGGCGTCCCTGTCGAAGATGGTTTTCAGTTCGGGGATGGGCTGTGCATGGATGGCGGTCCAGGATGGGCTGGTCATAATGAGTCCTTACTGGGTGGAAAGGCGTCGCTGCCCCGGCTGCACACCAGGAATCATCGCCTCCATAGCGAAAGGAAGCGCCGCTTGCATAGGGTGTCCCTTGACCTTCGCGATGGGACGACGCAAAGCCGCGAGCGCATAGATGAGGAAGCGACAGACAAGCATGAGCGACAAATCGGAGACGCGGGACTTTTTATGGTTCCTCGCGAAGCTGACGATATTCGTCATCGTGTTGCGCAGCTTCATCATGTCGCCGTTCAACATCCCATCGGAATCGATGCAGCCGCGGCTGTTGATTGGGGATTATCTGTTGGTGGCGAAGTGGCCCTATGGCTATTCGCGATACAGCCTGCCGTTCAGCGTCCCCTTAATCCCCGGCCGCATCTTTGCCTCTCAGCCCGAGCGCGGTGATGTCGTCGTTTTCAAGGCACCGCCAGACCAGAGCAACGATTATATCAAGCGCGTGATCGGCCTGCCGGGCGATCTCATCTCGGTTCAGGGTGGGACGGTCATCCTGAACGGGCAGGCCATCCCGAAGGTGAAGGTGGCAGACTTGGTCATCCCGGCCTCGGCGAACATGATAGCGGCTTCGGAAAAGGACGGTAATCCATCGCCTTGCTATCGCGTGCAGTTCGAGGAGCGGGAGAAGGACGGATCGCGCATGTGCCGCTATCCGCAGTTCCGTGAGACGCTGCCCAATGGTAAAAGCTACAACGTCCTCGACCTCGATCCCGATGGCGCGGCGGACAATCGCGATACGGTCGTCGTGCCGGAAGGGCGCCTGTTCCTGATGGGCGACAATCGCGACCGTAGCGCGGACAGCCGCTTCCCCGCCGAAGTCGGCGGCGGCATCGGCCTTGTCCCGCAGGAAAATCTGGTGGGGCGGGCGATGATCTCGGTCTTCTCGACCGACGGAAGCGCGCAATGGCTGCTTCCCTGGACGTGGTTCACCGCAGCGCGGTGGAACCGGATCGGCGAAGGCTTCTGATGCGGCCCGATACGGCGGCATGGCTGGAGGCGTTGATCGGCCTCTCCCCTGCCCGTCCGGATATGTTCGTGCAGGCGCTCACCCACGGCAGCGCCGCTGCGGCGAACTACGAGCGGCTGGAATTTCTGGGCGACCGTGTGTTGGGCGTGGTGGTGGCCGAATGGCTGTTCGAGCATTTTCCCGGGGAGCCGGAAGGCAAACTTTCGCGGCGCTTCAATGCGCTGGTGTCGGGTGAAACCTGCGCCGAAATTGCGCGCGACGTAGGCGTTCCCAAACACATGGTGCTCGGCAAGCAGGCGCGTGACGATGGCGCGATGGACAGCGACAATGTGCTGGGCGACGTGATGGAAGCGATCATCGGTGCGCTGTTCCTCGACGCAGGCATGGACAGTGCCAAGGCACTGGTGCGGCGGCTGTGGGCGGGGCGTGTGGATACGCAGGACTCAGCGCCCAAGCATCCCAAATCCGCCTTGCAGGAATGGGCCGCCGCCAACCGCCGCCGCCCGCCCGAATATGTGATGACCGGGCGAACCGGCCCACACCACAACCTGCGCTTTGCGGTTACGGTGACGATCCACGGCGTGGGCGACGCATCGGCGGAAGGCGCCTCGAAGCAGGAAGCCGAGACAGCAGCAGCGAAGGCGATGCTCGAGCGGTTATCCTGACCCCTCCCGCCGTTCATCCTGAGCTTGTCGAAGGATCTCGTTTCTTTTAATTTTCAGACATGGCTTTCTGGACCTACATGCTGCATTGCGCGGATCGCAGCTTTTATGTCGGGCATACAGACGATCTGGAGAAGCGGATTGCCATGCATCAATCCGGCCAGTTGCCGGGATATACCAGCACAAGGTTGCCAGTAAAAATGGTCTGGTCGCAGGCATTTGACAGTCGTGACGAGGCACTAACGGCCGAACGGCAGATCAAGGGTTGGAGCCGTGCAAAGAAGCTGGCGTTGATCCGGGAAGACTGGCCGCTCATCAGCGCACTCGCGCGCGGACACAAAGAGAAGTAAGCCCTTCGAAAAGCTCAGGGCGAACGGAGATTAGAATTTTGAACGAGACAGCCCAAAATCAAACCCGCTGCGGCGTTGTCGCCGTGGTTGGGGCGCCCAATGCGGGCAAGTCGACGCTGGTCAATGCTCTGGTGGGGCAGAAGGTCGCGATTACCAGCCCCAAGGCGCAGACGACGCGGACGCGCGTGATGGGCGTCGCGATCGAGGGGGATGCGCAGCTTATCCTGGTCGATACGCCGGGAATTTTCGAACCCAAGCGCCGGCTGGACCGGGCGATGGTTCAGGCGGCGTGGGGCGGCGCACAGGGCGCGGACCTGATCGCGCTGGTGATCGACGGCAAGGCAGGCCTTGGCACCAAGCTGGAGCGTGCGGTCGAAGGGTTGAAGGAGCGCAAGGAACCCAAGCTGCTCATCATCAACAAGGTCGACATCGCGACCAAGGAAAAGCTGCTGGTCCACGCCGAAAAGCTGAATGCCTCGGTGGGTTTTGAGGAGATTTTCTTCGTCAGCGCCGCGACGGGCGATGGCTTGCCGCAGTTCAAGGCGGCGCTGGCGAAGATGATGCCCGAAGGTCCGTGGCATTTCCCCGAGGATCAGGTGTCGGATGCGACCGACCGGATGCTGGCCGCGGAAATTACGCGGGAGCAATTGTATCACCAGTTACACGCGGAACTGCCCTATGCGGCGGCGGTCGAGACGGAAAAATATAGCGAGCGTCCCGATGGATCACTGGAAATCCATCAGCAGATATTGATCGGACGACCGACGCAGCGGGCCATCGTGCTCGGCAAAGGTGGGCAGCGGCTGAAACAGATCGGGTCGCAGGCGCGCGCGGAACTCGCGGCGCTGATCGGGAAGCCGGTGCACCTCTACCTGCATGTGAAGGTCAAGGAAGACTGGGAAAACGACCGCAGCGTGTATCGGGATATCGGGCTGGATTGGGTGGAGTAACCGCCAAAGTAAGCGGATATTTACCTCGAAGCGTTACGCCTTCGAAATGTCCGCTGCGATCCGCATTTTGATAGCCGTCAGCTTTTCCATGCTGGCGACGCTCATCGCGATGTATCTTCTTTCGCGGCTTCCGGGAATGGTTGTACCTCTGCAATGGTGGATTTTCGGAGCAGCATGCCCCTTGGTCGTGTCATTTCCGGTGAGTTACCTCTTGATTCGGCAGGGCGACCGAAACCAGATGTTACATACCGAGCTTCGAGCCGCCTTCGCCCAAGCCAAGCATCTTTCCGAAATCGACCAGATGACTGGGCTGCTCAACAGAGCGACGTTTATAAGGTGGGCTTCCGAGCGGTCGAAAGCGTCGTTCGGTGCCGTCCTTCTGATAGATATCGACAATTTCAAGAGCATCAATGACTTATACGGTCACCATGTTGGGGACACAGTCCTGCAAATGGTGGCCGAAACCCTGAAATCCTCCACCAGAAGCACCGATTTGTGCGGCCGTCTGGGCGGAGAGGAATTTGCCGTTCTTCTGCAAAATTGCGACATCGATACCGCGTTGAACATGGCAGAAAGACTGCGGGTCAACGTCAGTGAACTGCAGATTGCACTACCCAATAAGCAGGTCGTAGCACCGACGATCAGCATAGGCGTTGCCACCCAGAATGGCGTGCACCCCTTCCAGGAAACACTGCAGCACGCCGACCGCGCCATGTACCGCGCCAAGAACCAGGGGCGCAATCAGGTACAATTGGCCGCTTGAAATGGTCAGTTAAGTAACGGCAGCCTTTTTGGGTGCCGTCGCTTTTTTAGGAGCGGCCTTCTTCGCGGGTGCTTTCTTGGCCGCTGCTTTCTTAGGCGCTGCTTTCTTCTTACCCTTCTTGGCAGGTGCTGCGGCGGCGCGGGCGTCGATGAGTTGAGCGGCTTCTTCCAGCGTCAGTTGGTCCTTGTCGACGGTCTTGGGCAGCGTCGCGTTGGTTTCTCCGTCAGTGACGTAAGCGCCGTAGCGGCCTTCCATCAGCTTGATTTCAGCTTCGCTGCGCGGGTGTTTGCCCAGAACCTTAAGCGGTTCGCGACCGCCGGCGGCGCGCGGTCCCTTGTTGGCGGCGTCGGCCAGCTTCGCGACGGCGGCGTTCATGCCGGTTTCGAAAATTTCGGCGGTGCCGGACAGCCGCGCATATTTGCCGTCATGGAGCAGATACGGCCCGAAACGCCCGATATTGGCGACGATGGGCAGGCCGGTTTCCGGGTGATCGCCCACCGTTCGCGGGAGGCTGAGCAGCTTCACCGCCCAGTCGAGCGTCAGTTCGCCATCGGGCAGATCCTTGGGGATCGATCCGCGCTTGGCCTCCTTGCCTTCGCCCATTTCGATATAGGGGCCAAAGCGCCCGCTTTTGCGGATGATGTCCTGCCCGGTTTCGGGATGCTGGCCCAATGCCTCGGGGCCGGTATCGGCGGCGCCATCGCTGCCCGGCTGACCGAATTTACGGGTGAATTTGCATTCCGGATAGTTGGAGCAAGCGATGAACGCGCCGAAGCGTCCGCCGCGCAGCGACAATTTGCCATCGGCGCAGAGCGGGCAAGCACGCGGATCGCTGCCGTCTGCCTTGGCCGGGAACAGCATGGGTTCGAGGAACTTGTCGAGTTCCGCCGTGATGTCGGAAGGCTTCTGCTCCATCACCTCCATCGTCTTGGGCTTGAAGTCCTTCCAGAAGGCTTCCAGCACCGCCTGCCACTGCGCGCGGCCACCGGAGACGTCATCGAGTTCGTCTTCCATGCCTGCCGTGAAGTCGTAGCTCACATAGCGTTCGAAGAAGCGTTCGAGGAAGGCGGTGACGAGGCGTCCGCTTTCTTCGGCAAAGAAGCGGTTCTTTTCGATCCGCACATAGTCGCGGTCCTTGAGCGTCTGAAGCGTCGAGGCGTAAGTCGAAGGGCGACCGATGCCGAGTTCTTCCAGACGCTTGACGAGGCTGGCTTCGCTGTAGCGCGGTGGCGGCTGCGTGAAATGCTGTTCGGCGTTGACGGCCTTTTTCGCGGGCACATCACCCTGCGACAGACGGGGGAGCAGCTTGCCGTCTTCGTCTTCGCTATCGTCGCGGCCTTCTTCGTAGAGCGCGAGGAAGCCGGGGAAGATCACGACTTGGCCCGTGGCGCGCAGGGTATGGCTGCCGCTGCCGTCGGTCATGTCGATGGTGGTGCGCTCCATACGGGCGGATGCCATCTGGCTGGCGAGTGCGCGTTTGAAGACTAGGTCGTAGAGGCGCGCATGGTCGCCCGAACCGACCTTGTCGCGGGTAAATTCGGTGGGACGAATGGCTTCATGCGCTTCCTGCGCATTCTTTGCCTTCGTCTGATATACGCGTGGTTTTTCGGGGAGATAGCCGCCATCATAGCGGTCGGATATCGCCTTGCGCGCAGCGGAGATGGCGCTGTGGTCCATCTGCACGCCATCGGTACGCATGTAGGTGATGGCGCCGTCTTCGTAGAGCTGCTGGGCGATCCGCATCGTGTGGCTGGCGGAGAAGCCAAGCTTGCGGGACGCTTCCTGCTGGAGCGTTGAAGTGGTGAAGGGCGGGGGCGGATTGCGGGTGAGCGGCTTGGTCTCGACCGTCTGCACGGTGAAGCGGCCCGCTTCGACATCGGCCTTGGCGGCGAGTGCGTCGCCTTCCTTGCCGATGGTGAGGCGCTCGATCTTCTCGCCCTTCCAGCGGATGAGGCGCGAGGTGAACGCTACGCCGCCCTGCTCCATATCGGCGGAGACGGACCAATATTCTTGCGCGGTGAAGCTTTCGATCTCGCGTTCGCGCTCGACGATTAGGCGCAAAGCAACTGACTGCACACGCCCCGCCGATTTGGCACCCGGCAGCTTGCGCCAGAGCACTGGCGAAAGGGTGAAGCCGACGAGATAGTCGAGCGCGCGGCGGGCGCGATAGGCGTCGATCAGATCCTCGTCCAGCGCGCGGGGATGCGCCATCGCGTCGAGCACAGCCGCCTTTGTGATGGCGTTGAAGGTTACGCGGTCAACCACTTGCGGCAGCGCCTTTTTCGCGCGCAGCACTTCCTGCACATGCCAGCTTATGGCTTCGCCTTCGCGGTCAGGGTCAGTCGCGAGGATGAGGCGGCTGGATTGCTTGGCGGCGTCCGTGATCGCCTTCAACTGGCGCGCCTTGTCGCCGTAATTTTCCCACGACATCGCAAAACCGTCGTCGGGGTTCACCGATCCATCCTTGGGCGGCAGATCGCGGATGTGACCATAGGACGCCAGGACGTGGAAATCCCCGCCCAGATACTTCTCGATGGTCTTCGCCTTGGCCGGCGACTCTACAATGACAAGCTGCATGATGCTGTCGAAAACCCCTGTTGAATCGGTCTCTCACGTATACGCGCGAGTTTGGGTGTGGAAATTGAGAACCGTCAAGCGGCCATTATGGGTCATTCGCGCAGGCTGACGCGCCCGCCTGCATGGCGTTCGGCACGTCCGGCCAGTTCGAGTTCGAGGAGGACGGTCTGCACCAGCGCGGGGGCTATACCCGACTGGCGGATGACTTCGTCGACCGGGACCGGGACGGGGCCGAGCAGATCGACGATGCGGCGGCGGTCGGAATCGCTGGCGTCGGCGGGTGGCGCAGCGGTGAAGGGATCGGAGGGCTGGCGGAACATTGATCCGTGGATGGGGCCGATGGCTTCCAAAATGTCCGCGACCGATTGCACGAGGATCGCGCCTTCGCGGATCAGTTGATTGCATCCCTGCGCACGGGGGTCGAGCGGGGAGCCGGGGACCGCCATGACGTCACGCCCTGCCTCCCCCGCCAGCCGCGCGGTGATGAGCGAGCCGGACTTCGGCGCTGCCTCGACTACGACTGTCCCGACCGAGAGGCCTGCGATGATGCGGTTGCGCGAGGGGAAATGGCGCGCGAGCGGTTGGGTGCCGGGCGGCTGTTCGGCGAGGAGCAGGCCGCGCTGAGCGACCTGTTCCTGCAGTGCTTCGTTTTCCGGAGGGTACGCAATGTCGATGCCGCTGGCGATGACGCCGATCGTGCCGCCGTCGATCGATCCCTGATGCGCTGCGGTGTCTATGCCGCGTGCCAGGCCTGAGACGACGGTTACGCCTTCCGCCGCTAGCCCCTGTCCCAGCATCCGTGCGAAGCGGCAGGCAGCAGCGGAGGCATTGCGCGCGCCGACCATGCCGACGCAACGGCGCTTCGCCAGTGACAGATCGCCTCGATAGATGAGCGCGGGCGGGGCCGTTTCCATTTCGGCCAGCAATGCCGGGTAATCGGGTTCGCCGATGAAGACGTAAGTTGCGCCAAGGGATTGGGTGCGTTCGACTTCGCGCAGGATGAGAGCGGGTTCGGCCAAGCGCGGAGGGCGGCCTCCACCCCGCGCGGCAAGATCCGGGATCGCCGCCAGCGCGGCTGTGGCCGAGCCGAAGCGCGCGATGAGCTGACGATAGGTTATGGGACCGATCTGCGCCGAGCGGATCAGGCGCAGGCTATCCAGACGGGAATGCTCCAACGTATCTCAGCCCTTCTTGCCGACCTTCGGCTCCGTGCCCGCCAACAGTCGCCTTATATTGGCGCGGTGACGCCACAGGACGATAGCGGCCATCCCTGCGAAGGCCTGAGCAAGCATAGGATGCCCCGCTACTAGCGCGCCTATAGGGGCGCTGATCGCTGCCGCCATGCCCCCAACCGAGGACCAGCGCAGGATCAAGAGCGCGCCGATCCACACGGCCGCGAACAGCAGGCCGCTGGGCCAGTGCAGCGCGAGAACCACGCCCATCATCGTCGCGACGCCCTTGCCCCCGGCAAAGCGCAGCCAGATGGGGTAGCAATGGCCGATGAACGCCATCACGCCGCCGATGACGGTGCCGTGCGCCGGATCGATCATGCCGCCGACGGCGACTGCGCCAGCCCCTTTGGCCAGATCCAGAAGCAGCGTCAGCGCCGCCAGTCCCTTGCGCCCTGTGCGCAGGACATTGGTAGCGCCGATGTTGCCAGACCCGATCTGACGAAGGTCTCCAGCGCCGGAAAATCGCGTGAGGAGCAAGCCGAAGGGGATCGAACCCAACACATATCCGACAAGTGCAGCGAGAATTGGCGCGAGCCAGAGCGATGGCATGAAAAGGTCCCCTTGGTACGTCCCAATCATAAACGGCAGCGCAGCAGGGGCAAGTCGCGTTTCCACGTTTTGCGCAGAGGATGACGGGTTCGCCATCGCCATGCGGTTGACTTCCTAAGCCCGGCAAGGGAATTGAACGAGCATGACTGTATCGCCTGACGCCCCTGTCCTCTTTTTCGATTCCGGTGTGGGCGGCTTGTCGATTCTTGCGCCCGCCCATGCGCTTCTGCCAACCATGCCGGTCGTTTACGCTGCCGACTCCGCTGGATTTCCTTATGGGACGAAGAGCGAAGCGGAGATTGCGGCGCGGGTGCCTGCGCTGCTCGGTCGCCTTGTCGAGCGTTATCGCCCGCGTCTTGTGGTAATCGCCTGCAATACGGCATCGACCATCGCTCTGTCGGTGGTGCGCGCTGCGCTGGATGTGCCGGTGGTGGGCACTGTCCCGGCGATCAAGCCCGCCGCCGAGCAATCAATCGAGCGCGTCATCGGCGTGCTTGGCACTGACGCCACGGTGCGCCAACCTTATGTGGATCGGCTGGCGGCGGAACATGGCGCGGATTGTACCGTGCTGAGGCACGGATCGGCGGCGCTGGTGGCGCTTGCCGAAGCGAAGCTGCGCGGAGAGATGCTCGATCCGGCGGTGGCGCGCGATGCCTTGGCGGGATTGCTCGATCAGCCCGGCGGGGAGCGGATGGACGTTGTTGTGCTGGCTTGCACGCACTTTCCGCTTTTGCTGGATGAACTACGCGCCGCCAGCCCCCGCGAACTGGCTTTCGTCGATGGCGGACCGGGCATCGCGCGGCGGATCGCCTATCTTACTCAGGGACAGGCATGGCCGGACGCACAGCCCGATGGCGTCGCCGTATTTACGCGGGTCGATGCCGACACTGAAGCGTTGCGACCTGCGCTGCTATCATACGGATTAACACGTATCGACGCGCTATAAAGCGCCGCGACGATTGGAGTGATCGGAAAACTCCCACTTTTGCGAACGGTTATCGCTGGTAAATCGCTCACACCCTGTCTAAACGGCGGCGCTAGTCAATGCAGCAGTCGGGACGACGCCGTGAACTACAAACATATCTTCAGCCAGGCTATCGACCGCTTGCACAGTGAAGGCCGCTATCGGGTCTTCATCGATATTTTGCGGAACAAGGGGAATTTCCCCAACGCGCGCTGCTTCCATGGCCATAACGGGCCGAAGCCGATTACGGTGTGGTGCTCCAACGACTATCTCGCCATGGGCCAGCATCCCAAGGTCGTTTCCGCGATGGAAGAAGCGCTGCACGATGTCGGCGCTGGGTCTGGCGGCACGCGCAATATCGGCGGCAACACGCATTATCATGTCGATCTGGAAGGCGAACTGGCCGACCTGCATGGCAAGGAAGGCGCACTGCTCTTCACCAGTGGCTATGTGTCGAACGAAGCGACGCTCTCGACGCTGGCCAAGCTGCTTCCCGGCTGCATCATCTATTCCGATGAACTGAACCACGCATCGATGATTGCGGGCATCCGCAATTCCGGCTGCGAGAAGCAGGTGTTCCGCCACAACGATGTCGAACATCTGCGCGAATTGCTCGAAGCGTCCGACCCCGAAGCGCCCAAGCTGATCGCATTCGAAAGCGTCTATTCGATGGACGGCGACGTCGCGCCGATCGATGCGTTTTGCGATCTGGCGGATGAATTCAATGCGCTGACCTATCTCGATGAAGTCCATGCCGTGGGCATGTACGGTCCGCGCGGTGGCGGCATTTCGGATCGCGACGGCGTTGCGCATCGGTTGACGATCATCGAAGGGACGCTTGGCAAGGCGTTCGGCGTGATGGGCGGCTATATCGCCGCCGATCAGATGATCATTGATGTGATCCGCAGCTACGCGCCCGGGTTCATCTTCACGACTTCGCTTTCGCCTGTGCTGGTGGCCGGTGCGCTGGCCAGCGTGCGGCACCTCAAAGCATCGAGCGAAGAGCGCGATGGGCAGCAGGCGGCTGCCGCGACACTCAAGAATCTGATGAGCGAAGCTGGTTTGCCGGTGATGCCGTCGGTCACGCACATCGTTCCGCTGATGGTCGGTGATCCGATCAAAGCCAAGAAGGTCAGCGACATTCTGCTCGCCGAATATGGCGTCTATGTGCAGCCGATCAATTACCCGACGGTCCCGCGCGGCACGGAGCGGCTGCGCTTTACGCCCGGTCCTGCGCATGATGAAGCGATGATGCGCGATCTGGTGTCGGCTTTGGTGGAAATCTGGTCACGCATGGAATTGCAACTGGCCGAGGCGGCCTAAATTCCAGCCCCTCTTGCGGAACCTAACATTGCTCTCCCATCTTGAGAGGGCATGTCATCCGTTCCCCATTGGATAGAGCCGCACCCGACCGGCATCTATGTTCGCCCCGCAGATGCGTGGATCGACCCCAGCCAGCCGCGTGATCGCGCGCTGGTAACCCATGGTCATGCCGATCATGCGCGCGGCGGTCATGGGCATGTGTGGGCGACGCGCGAGACATTGGCGATCATGGGTCTGCGCTATGGGACAGCGGATGGCACCCCGCTGGCCTATGACGAGACGTTCACGCTGGGCGATGTGACCATTCGCTATGTGCCTGCGGGGCATGTGCTGGGTTCAGCGCAGATCGTGCTGGAACATGCAGGCGAGCGGGTAGTGGTGACGGGCGATTATAAACGCCGCAGCGATCCCACCTGCCCCGCTTTCGTGCCGGTGCCGTGCGATATCTTCGTGACCGAGGCCACATTCGGACTGCCCGTATTCCGCCATCCCGATACGGGGAGCGAAATGGACCGGCTGCTGGGCGCACTTCATGCCCATCCGGAGCGATGCGTGCTGGTGGGCGCTTATGCGCTGGGCAAGGCACAACGGATCATTTGCGAACTGCGCGCGCGGGGGCATCATGACGCCATCTATATCCACGGCGCGATGGAGAAAATGTGCGCGCTGTATCAGGATTTCGGCGTCGAGATGGGCGAATTGCGACCCGCCGCTGGTGTCGCGGCGAAGGACATGCGTGGGCATGTCGTGATATCCCCGCCCTCGGCGCTGAACGACCGGTGGAGCCGTCGGCTGCCCGATCCCATCACTGCCATGGCGTCAGGCTGGATGCGGGTGCGGCAGCGCGCGCGTCAACGCAACGTCGAGTTGCCGCTGGTGATATCGGACCATGCCGACTGGGACGAACTGACAGCGACGATCCGCGAAGTCGCGCCGACCGAGACATGGGTGACGCATGGGCGGGAAGAGGCACTCGTTCACTGGTGCCAGATGCACCAGATGAAGGCACGCGCGCTGGCGCTGGTCGGGCGTGAGGATGACGACGATGCGTGAGTTTGCGCAACTGCTCGATGGGCTGGTCTACACGCCATCGCGCAATGGCAAGCTGCTGCTGATCGGCGAGTATATGAAGCGGACGGTCGATCCCGACCGAGGCTGGGCATTGGCGGCGTTGACCGGAAACCTCGACCTGAAAGCGGTCAAATCCTCTGCCATTGGCGAAATGATCCGGGGGCGGGTCGATCCGGTGCTGTATGAGATGAGCCGGGATTATGTAGGCGATATGGCGGAGACGGTATCGCTGCTCTGGCCCTCGTCCGATGCAGCGGATGTCGATGACGGCACTCTGACGCTGGATGTCGTCGTGCAGCGGCTATCAAATGTGAAACGCGCAGAGGCATCCGCCATGCTGGCCGAAATGATGGATCATCTCGACATCAGCGGACGGTTCGCGGTGCTTAAGCTGGCGACGGGCGGGCTACGCGTCGGCGTGTCTTCGCGGCTTGCCAAGACCGCATTGGCACAGGCGTTCGATGTGCCGGTCGACGATATCGAGGAGAGCTGGCACGCGCTAACGCCGCCCTACGCCACGTTGTTCGACTGGCTCGAAGGGCGGAGCGGCCGGCCCGATCCGGCAGGTACGCCGTTCTTCCGTCCGTTCATGCTGGCTCATCCTTTGGAAGAGGCGAGTGTCGATCTGAAGGATTATGCCGCCGAATGGAAATGGGACGGCATCCGCGTGCAGATCGTCGGCACGGGGGGCGAGACGCGGCTCTACAGCCGTGCGGGTGACGACATCACCGGCAACTTCCCCGACGTGGCCGATGCTTTCAGCGGGCATGGCGTGCTGGACGGCGAGCTACTGGTTAAGGGCGATGTACAGGGCGCTGAGGCGCATGGTGGCGCGGCGGCGAGCTTCAACGCCTTGCAACAGCGGTTGGGCCGCAAGGCGGTGTCGGGCAAGATGCTGGGTGAGTTCCCAGCCTTCGTGCGGCTCTACGATCTGCTGCTCGACGGAGAGGAGGATTTGCGGGCGCTGCCGTGGACGGAACGGCGCAAACGGCTGGAGGCCTTCATGCCGTCACTGGATCCGTCACGTTTCGATCTGTCTGCCGTGATCGACGCGAAGGATTTCGAGGCCTTGGGCGAAATCCGCGCAGGTGCGCGTGACGCAGCGATCGAGGGCGTCATGCTCAAGCGACGCGACAGTCCCTATGTCACCGGGCGACGCGCAGGCCTCTGGTATAAATGGAAGCGCGATCCGCTGACCGCCGATTGCGTGATGATGTATGCGCAGCGGGGGCATGGAAAGCGTTCGTCCTATTATTCGGACTACACCTTTGGATGCTGGACAGAGGATGGCGAATTGCTGCCGGTGGGCAAAGCCTATTCCGGGTTTACCGACGAGGAACTCAAAGGGCTGGACCGTTTCGTGCGGAGCAACACCGTCAACCGCTTCGGCCCGGTGCGCGAGGTGGAAAAGACGCTGGTGCTCGAAGTCGCGTTCGATTCGATCCATGAAAGCAAACGGCACAAGTCGGGACTGGCGATGCGCTTTCCGCGTATCTCGCGCATCCGGCGCGACAAGCCAGCAGCGGAGGCGGATATGATTGCGACATTGCGAAAGCTCGTCATCTGAGCGCGTGGGCAATTATACCGGCATTCTTGTTACTGAACGCATGGACGATGCTGCGTTTCTGGCAAGACAAGCAGCGAGCGATAAACGGTAGACGCCGAATTGCGGAATCTGACTTGCTGGGTTTGGCAATTATCGGCGGATCGGTGGGAGCATTGTTAGCCAGGCAAATGTTCCGTCATAAAACGCGAAAAGAACCCTTTTCCACCTACCTACTTCTGATCCTTGTCGCTCAGATCGGCGGACTCATCGGATGGTTTTTACTCTGATCACCGTAAAGCCCGCCGACGGGGGGAACTATCGGCGGGCTCGCAGCAATCTTACGGTAGAAAATCCGTGGATCAGGTTCAGGGCATCAGAACCGTATCGACAACATGGATCACGCCGTTCGACTGCATGACGTTGGGGATTGTGATCTTCGACTTGCCGCCCTTGGCGTCCGTCAGATACCAGCCGCCGTTTTCCTTGGCGACCGAGAGGGTTTCACCCTGCACGGTGGTCAGCATGGCTTTGCCACCATTGGCCTTGGCCAGCTTTTCGATGTCCATCGCCGTCAGGCGACCGGGGACGACGTGGTATGTCAGAATCGTGGTCAGCGTCGCCTTGTTCTCAGGCTTCACCAGCGTTTCGACGGTGCCGGTAGGGAGCTTGGCAAAGGCCGCATTGGTCGGCGCGAAGACAGTGAACGGTCCAGCGCCCTTGAGCGTATCGACCAGACCAGCGGCCTGCACCGCTGCGACGAGGGTGGTGTGGTCCTTCGAATTGACAGCGTTATCGACGATGTCCTTGGTTGGATACATTGCTGCACCACCGACCATCGGGTTCTTGGCCGAAGCGACGGTGCCGCCGGCGAGCAGCATGGCCCCGGCAAGGGACAGGGATAGCTTTGAAAGGGTGATTTTCATAACGGGAGGCGTCCTTCCTACATTGGCACGCCGGGTTTGCCGGGTGCTGCACAGTTACGCGCGAACAGTGGGAAAGGATGCAGAGGCGGTCAGATAATCGAAATCTTTCCTGCCGCGACTGGCGCGCTGCTTGGCGCGGCATGAGGTGCCGTCGCAGCGGGCTCCATCGTGATTGCCAGAGTGACTCCGTTTTCCAGCATCGCCCGCATCTTGGGCGAGACGGCCATGCGCGTGGTGCCCCTCGCGGAAATCATGCCCAGCGAACGGGGCTTGCCATCTGCAGGTATCACCCAGAGTTCCGGGGCCAGATCGCCTTGCGGCAGATTTTCCGCACGCAGGTTGAGTTGCGCGGTCGTCTCGTCATAGCGCGCGGCGACGAGCATATTGCTCCCCTGTCCGACCATCTGCGCAACGGCCATCTGATTGGCGGGTGCTGCCTGCACGATTTGCGGAGGAAGCGACGCCGGGGGGCGGAAGAGCAGAACGAACGCCAGCGACGCAGCCAGTGCACCCGACACAAGTGCGCTGGCACGCCAGACTCGCAATTGACGTGTCACGCCCGATGCCACCGTTGCCTTCGGTTCGATCTGCGCGGCAATGCCTGCCCAGACTTCCAACGATGGACGGTGTTCGGCAAAATCATGGTGCAAGGGCGCGAGGCGTCGCTCCCATGCCGTCACGTCCGCAGCGAAAGCCGGGTCGGACAGTTGCAACCGCAGCGCCTCTGCGCGCTCCGCACCCGTCAACAGCCCAAGCGCGAGTTCACTAGCCAGCGCATCGCGTTCTTCGGGCGTCATCGGGGCGGATGGCTCAGTCATCGCCAAGGCATCCTTTCAACCGCTGCAGGCCGCGACGCATCCAGCTTTTCATCGTCCCCAAGGGGACGTCCATACGCGCCGACAGGTCCGCATAAGTCAGCCCATCGAAGAATGCCGCGCGAATGGCCGTCGCCTGCCGCTCTTCGAGCGTATCGATGCACTGATGGATGCGCGTGGTTTCCTGATCCTGTTCGATAGTCTGATCCGCACGCATCCGGGTATCGGCAATCGCGAAAGCGGCCTCTTCCGGCGCAGTCGCCACGCGGCCTGACGCACGGCGCCAGTCAATGGCGGAATTGCGGGCAATCGCGCACAGCCAGGTAATCGGACTGGCCCGCCCTGCATCGAACCGCCCCGCGCGGTTCCACACCTTGATATACACATCCTGCAATATGTCCTCCGCCGCATCGCGATCATTGGAGATACGCAGGCAAATTCCAAATAGTTTCGCAGACGTCATATCGTAGACTTGGCGGAGCGCCACGCGATCCTGTTGCGCGACCGCCTGCAGCGCGTCGATGAGTTTGCTTCGTGCCGCGTCCGGGCCGGATGATGGCTCTGCCGTGCTCACGGTCGTAACACTAGCGGCGGTGCACAGCTTATCAAGCGCCTATCATTGCCGCGTAGGTGGGTAAGTCGACATTGCGGCCGGACAGGGTGATCACGGTGCTGTCATCGACCTGCGCCTTTCCGGCCAGCACTGCAGCTAGAGCGACCGCGCCGCCGGGTTCGAGCACGAGGCCAAGCGACGTCATGGCGAGGCGCATGGCGGCGGCGACCTCTGTTTCGGTAACGGCAACCCCTATCGCGCCGCGCCCGTGGAGGATGTCGAATGTCAGCGGCGCTATCCGCAGCGTTTGAAGTGCATCGCAGCGTGTCGGCGGAGGATTGGGACCGACGGGCACGATATGTCCCTGCCGTAGCGACTCCCCGAAATCGCCCCAGCCTTCCGGTTCGACGACGGTGATCTGCGTATCCGGCAATGCCAGCGCGCAGCCGCTGGCCAAACCGCCGCCGCCGCAACAGATTACCATGCGCGTGGGGCGTTTTCCGGTCATCGCTTCGAGCTGGTCGGCGGCTTCGATGGCGGCGCTCCCCTGCCCCTCGACCACCCAGGGATCGTCAAAGCTGGGTACGAGGATCGCACCATGCTCATCGGCCAGTTTGACGGAGATCGCTTCGCGGCTTTCGGTCATCCGGTCATAGGTTACAACATTGGCGCCCAGCGCGCGGGTTGCGTCGACCTTTGCCTGCGGGGCATCGGCGGGCATGACGATGGTGGCGGTCATGCCGAGCCGCCGCGCGCTCCAGGCGATGCCTTGGGCGTGGTTACCGGAAGAGAAAGCGACGACGCCCCCTGCCCGCTCTGCTTCGGACAGGTCCGACAGGCGATGCCACGCCCCGCGAATCTTGAACGCGCCAATGGGTTGAAGCGATTCGGCCTTGCACCAGATCGTGCGTCCGTCGATCTCCAGCGGCAACAATGGCGTAGGCGGAAGGATCGCTGCGATCTTTTCCGCAGCGCGCAGGACGCCTTCCCGATCCGGCGTTCTGATGGTGTGACTTTGCGCTGTCATGGTTCATCCCTATATGGGCGCATTCGCGCGGATTCCGCGTCCAAGCATGGAGCATAGAATTGAGCAAGGTCCTTGTCATCGGCGCTGGTGGCGTCGGCTCGGTAGCCGTTCACAAAATGGCTATGAACGCTGATATTTTCACCGATATTACATTGGCGAGCCGCCGCGTGGCGAAATGCGATGCCATCGCCGAATCGGTAAAGACGCGCACGGGCTTGACCATCAAGACCGCGCAAGTCGATGCCGACGATATCGAGGCGACCGCCGCGCTGATCGCACAGGTTCAGCCCAAGCTCGTCGTGAACCTCGCGCTGCCCTATCAGGATCTGTCGATCATGGAAGCGTGCCTGAAAACCGGCGTGCATTACATGGACACCGCCAATTACGAGCCGCGCGACGAAGCCAAGTTCGAATATCACTGGCAGTGGGCGTATCAGGAACGCTTCAAGCAGGCTGGCCTGATGGCGCTGCTCGGATCGGGTTTCGACCCCGGTGTAACGAGCGTGTTCGCGACCTATCTGAAGAAGCATCATCTCGACACTATCGAGACACTCGACATTCTCGATTGCAATGGGGGCGATCACGGCCAGCATTTCGCCACAAACTTCAACCCGGAAATCAACATCCGCGAAGTGACCGCCGTGGCGCGGCATTGGGAAAATGGTGACTGGGTGGAAACGCCGCCTTTGTCGCACAAGCAGACGTTCGACTTCGATCAGGTCGGGCCGAAGAACATGTACCTCATGTATCATGAGGAAATCGAATCGCTGAAAACGCATCTGCCGGAGATCAAGCGCATCCGTTTCTGGATGACCTTCGGCGACGCCTATCTCAAGCATCTCGAAGTGTTGCAGAATGTCGGCATGACGCGGATCGATCCGGTCATGTACGAAGGCAAGGAAATCATCCCGCTGCAGTTCCTGAAGGCCGTGCTGCCCGAACCGTCATCGCTGGGCGTGACGACCAAGGGCAAGACCAACATCGGTGATATCGCCACGGGCAAGAAGGATGGCGTTGAAAAGACGTTCTATATCCTGAACGTGTGCGACCATGAGGAAGCCTATGCCGAAACCGGCAATCAGGCGGTGAGTTACACCACCGGCGTTCCCGCCATGATCGGCGCGGCCATGGTGCTGACCGGTGCATGGTCGGGCGCCGGCGTGTTCAACATGGAGCAGTTCGATCCCGATCCCTTCATGGACATGCTGAACACACAGGGCTTGCCGTGGCAGGTCAAGGAACTGGACGCACCGCTGGCGTTTTAATTTATAGCGTCACCCCAGCGAAAGCTGGGGTCTCGTGCCGCCAGCTTGTACGCAATCGCTTGAGACCCCAGCCTTCGCTGGGGTGACGGGAGTATCTTCAATATGGAAACCCGCGCCGGTGATCCCGGAGCCTTTGCGCATTTCGACCTGCATCGCGTACCTTCGCCCAGCTTCGTGGTGGATGAAGTCGCGGTGCGGCGCAATCTGGCGATCCTGAAGGATGTGCGCGACCGTGCGGGCATCAAGGTTCTGGGCGCGCTCAAGGCGTTTTCCATGTGGTCGCTGGGCGGTGTGATCGGGGAATATCTCGACGGCGTTTGCACGTCGGGTCTCTACGAAGCACGTCTCGGTAGCGAGGAATATAGGGGCGAGATCGCGACATACTGCGCGGGATACAAGGCCGAGGATCTGCCCGAAATCCTGCGCATTTCCGACCACGTCATTTTCAACAGCCCGTATCAGATCGCCCGTTTCATGCCGCAGATAGAGGCAGCGCGTCACGCCGGGGAAAAGTTCGACATCGGCCTGCGCATCAATCCGCTTCATGCCGAAGGGGAAGTCCCCAAATACGATCCCTGTCAGCCGCACAGTCGACTGGGCTTTCCCATCGACCAGTTAAAGCCAGAGCATCTGAACGGCGTATCGGGCCTGCACTTCCACAACCTGTGCGAGCAGGATTTCGTGCCGCTGGAGCGGACATGGCGTGCGCTTGAGCCTTATATCTCGCCCTATTTCGGGCAGCTCGACTGGCTCAACTTCGGTGGTGGACATCACATCACCCGAGCCGATTATCAGCGCGATTCGCTGGTGGAATTTTTGCAGCAGATCAAGCTGGAGACGGGCTTGACGTTGTATCTCGAACCCGGCGAAGCGATGGCGCTGGATGCAGGCATATTAGTGGGTGAAGTGTTGGATGTTGTCGACAACGGCATGGCGGTGGCGATCACCGACATCTCCGCGACGTGCCATATGCCCGACGTGATTGAAGCGCCCTATCGCCCTGCGATGCTGCATGAACGCGCCGATGGGCCACAGGTCCGTCTGGGCGGCCCGTCATGCCTGGCCGGGGATATCATCGGCGATTATCGCCTTCCCTGCACGGCTGAGCCGGGCGCACGGATCGCATTCCTCGATCAAGCGCATTATTCCATGGTAAAGACCAATATGTTCAACGGTGTGCCCTTGCCGAGCATATATTTGTGGAACAGCGATAGCGACGAACTCAAGGAAATCCGCAGTTTTGGCTACGCGGACTTCAAGTCCAGGCTTTCATGACAGTTTAATTACAAGTTTTTTTATACAACGGCTTTACAGGGGGGCGCCTTGGCCATATATCGACCGTCCGCTGCCCCATGGGACTTCCACCGCAAGGCAGCTTAACACCTTGAACTACACTGGAGGTCCCTTGAATTGTACGAGCATCCCAGCGCGCTGGGGGTAGCAATTGCCCTCAAACCGGCAGCCCCGGTAACGCTTATTCGCCCGCAGGCAGCAGCCCGCGCCGCCCGATTCTTCTCTGAGAAGTTTCCGGGGCGCTCGCTTTATGCTGTAAAGGCAAACCCCTCCCCGGAGTTACTCCGGACGTTGTGGGATAGCGGAATCACGCATTACGACGTTGCCTCGATCGTTGAGGTGCGTCTGGTCGCGGCGACTTTGCCGGAGGCGAAGCTGTGCTTCATGCATCCGGTCAAGGCCGAGGAAGCGATTGCCGAAGCCTATCACACGCATGGTGTTCGCACCTTCTCGCTCGATACCATTGACGAGCTGGAAAAGATCATGCGCGCCACAGGTGACGCCACCGATCTGGAACTGTGCGTGCGCCTTCGGGTATCGTCGGACTATTCCGAACTCAGCCTCGCGTCGAAATTCGGCGCGGAACTGGGCGAGACCAAGGAATTGCTAATGGCCACCCGTCAGGCGGCGGATGCACTAGGCATCTGCTTCCATGTCGGTAGCCAGGCAATGAGCCCCCATGCCTATACGCAGGCCATCGAGCGCGTTCGCGCCGCGATTGTCGAAGCGGCGGTTACGGTCGATATCATCGATGTCGGTGGTGGCTTTCCTTCGGTCTATCCGGGCATGGAGCCGCCTGCCCTCGAACTCTATTTCGATGCGATCCATCGCGGCTTCGAAAGCCTGCCGGTGTCCTACTCGTCGGAATTGTGGTGCGAGCCGGGTCGCGCGCTCTCCGCAGAGTATAGCTCGCTGATCGTGCGTGTGGAGCGTCGCCGCGGTGACGAACTCTACATCAACGATGGCGCTTATGGTGCATTGTTCGATGCCGCACACATCGGTTGGCGCTTTCCCGTCACGCTGTTGCGGACCCAGGAAAGCCAAGCAGAGACCAAGGGTTTCAGCTTCTACGGGCCGACATGCGACGACATGGACCATATGGTCGGGCCATTCATGCTGCCCGCCGATGTGAAAGTCGGCGACTATATCGAGATCGGGATGCTGGGTGCTTATGGTTGCGCCATGCGCACCGGGTTCAACGGCTTTTCGTCCGAGACGGTCGTGGCCGTAGACGACGAACCGATGGCCAGCCTGTATCGCGAAGAAGTCGAAGCGCCGCGCCGCGCCAATGTGGTGAAGCTGGGCCAATAAGGCTTAAGCCGACGCTATTTCAGAAAATCGATCCCCCGCCCTTATCCGGCGGGGGATTTTTTATGTGTCAGCGGCGGAAGATCGCCGCCAGTTCAACATGCGTGGTCCAGCGGAACTGCCCGACGGGCTGGACGCTCTCCAGCGTGTAGCCGCTTTCGATCAACAGCTTCGCGTCGCGTGCAAAGCTGCTGGGATTGCAGGAGACATAAGCTATGACCGGCACCTGTGCCTGCGCCAGTTGGAGCGCCTGCTCGCGGGCACCCGCGCGTGGCGGGTCGAGCAGGATCGCGTCGAAGCGGTCCAATTCGGCCAGCATCAACGGCCGCCGGAACAGATCGCGATGATCGACGGCCATCTGCCGACCGCTGCGATTAGCGGCAGTCTTGAGCGCCAGCACAAGATCGCGGGCTGCTTCGGCGGTATAGACGGCTTTGCCATTGCCGAGTGACAAGGCGAACGTGCCGAGACCGCTGAACAGGTCGGCGATCCGCTTGGCGGGTGCCAGCGCAGCCTGAACGGCATCGACCAAGGCAGCTTCGCCATCTGCCGTAGCCTGTAGGAAGGCAAAGGGCGGGAACGGAACCGCTACGCCGTCGAAACTGACGGTCACGGGATCAGGCTCCCACCGTGTTTGCGGGCCGTAGCCATCGTCTATGGTGAGGCGGGCCAGTTTGTGGCGTTGCGCAAATTCCGTGAGCGATTCGGTTGCGGCAAGGCCCTCCACTTCGATGCCTTCCAGCATCAGATCCACGCCCTGATCGGTAAGCGTCATGCGGACATGCACGGCGCGACGGTCCCCGACCATTGGATGCAGCAGCGTGCGGATCGGTGCGACCATCGCGAAGAGCGCCGGATGCAAGACGCTGCACATCTGCATATCAACGATCCGGTGGCTGCCTTCGCTGGCGAACCCCAGATTGAGGTTCTTGCCGAGCCGCGCTGCACGCAGCGAAGCGCGGCGGCGGCTGTTCGGTGGCGAAATATGGGCAGTGTGAATGATGTTCGCAGAGATCCCCTGCCCCGCCAGCGCGCCCGCTACCCGGTCGCGCACGAAATCGGACAGGCTGGCATCGTCGACATGCTGCAACTGGCAACCACCGCAGAGTGGAAAATGACGGCAAGGCGGATCGACATGGTGCGGACCACGGATCAGCCCCGCCCCGCCGCCCGGTTCCAGGCGGTCCCCCGGCGCGCTCATCGGTACATGGCGGCCATCGGCGGTGACGCCGTCGCCTTTTGCGGCGAGGCGGGTGATGAGATCGGTGTCGGTCAGCGTCTTGTCTTTCGTTACAGGCGGGACGCGATAGCCGCTGGCACCTGCGCAATCAATTCATCCGCGACAAAAGCAGCACCAGCGCGCCGGGCGGCCTCTCCGTGGAGCCAGACCGCTTCGCAGGCTGCCCGGAAAGGATCGTGGGTGACAGCGAGGCGCGCCGCGCACAACCCCGCCAAGACATCGCCCGTCCCGGCAGTCGATAACCATGAGGATGCGGGGCGCGAGACGGCTGCGCGGCCATCGGGGGCAGCGACAATGCTATGCGCGCCTTTCAGCACAACGACTGCGCCCGATTGGGCGGCGGCGGTCTGTGCCTGCATAATCGGATTGCCTTCGAGTGGACCGAACAGTGCTTCGAACTCTCCCGCGTGGGGCGTCAGGATCGCGCATTGCGGGAGCACGGCGAAACCGAGCGACTTCAACGCCAGAAGTCCATCGGCATCGATTACCGCCCGATGACCTGCCGACAGCGCCGATGCCATGCGGGCGATACTGGCTCCATCCCGCCCTAGCCCCGGCCCGATGAGACTGACGGCGATACGCGGATCGGCAAAGGCATCTGCGGGTTCGTCGTCGTTTTGGACGATGGCATGAGGTAGGCTTGGAATGGGTATGGGCGCACCGACCTTCACATAACCCGCCCCGCCATGCGCCGCAGCCAGCGCAGCGAGAGCAGCAGCGCCCGGCATCGCTCCCGCGAGAACCGCCACGAGGCCGCGTGTATATTTATGCGCGTCCTTTGCCGGAGCCGTCAGGTGCGGGGCCGTGAGCAGGCGCACACGCGCATTCTGCGTGGGAATATCGATGTCGGCACAAACCAACCTGTCGAACCGGGAAGCCGACGGATCGAGAACATGGGCAGGCTTCAACGCGCCCAGGCTGATGCACATATTGAAATGCGGAACGTCGGACAGAGGCGCGCCGCTATCGGTATCGATGCCGCTGGGTAGATCGATGGCATAGGTTTTGCTGGTATCATCGGCCAATGCCGACAGACGATCAGCGAGAGTCTTATCCAGACCTCGCGTGAGGCCGGTGCGGAACAAGGCATCGACCAACTGCGTCGCGGGGGATGCAGTGAACACGTCCTCGACCGGACCGTCCCACAAGGCGCGCGCCTGCTGCGATGAAGGCGTGCGGCTCTCCCCTGTCGCGGCAACACGCACCGGGACGCCGTGGCCGCGCAATATGCGGGCGATGACGAAGCCGTCTCCGCCATTGTTGCCCGGACCGCACAGAACCAGCGTGTCGCGTTTACCGCCTGCGCGCCAGATGATGTCGGCTGCGGCGGCGCCTGCCTTTTCCATCAACGCATATTCGGCCACGCCACTGGCGAAAACCGATTGCTCGGCCGCGCGCATTTCTGCTGCGGTCAGGATGGCGAGGCCGGTCATTTCGGCGATGCTATCTGCGCCTGAAGATCGTAGAGATCAGTGCCGACCTTTACGGTGATGCGGTCGCCTTGGGTAATGGTCACCGCAGCGGGATCGGACCCGTCCGCCGCCACGACCCCGCGCCCGTCCGCGACGATCCGAAAACGGCGAAATCCGCCATCGGGATGGCGGATAGTCAATCGGTCACCAGTGACTTCGCTCCGGCAAACCGGCTCCACTTTCGCCGCACCATCGACCTGACACTGAACCGTGTCGGGCGACTTGGGGTCAACCGCCATTGTGTCGGCTTTACCAAGCTGATCGCAGCCGCTCAGGACGAGCAAAGCTGCGATCAGAAAATGGTCAGATGTCCGCGTAGACATGGGTTTCGGCGCTGCCTCCGGGATGCGTTACGGCACCCTGATAGGCCGGACCGACGTTCTGCGCATAGCGCCAAAGTGCGCCGGACTGATAATCATGCGCGCGCGGCTGCCAGGCGGCACGGCGTTCTGCCAGCACAGCGGCGTCGACGTTCAGGTCAATCGTGCCAGCTTCCGCGTCGATGGAGATGATGTCGCCATCCTGCACCAATGCGATCGGGCCGCCTTCTGCCGCTTCGGGACCGACATGGCCGATGCAGAAGCCGCGCGTGGCGCCAGAGAAGCGGCCATCGGTGATGAGCGCAACGCTTTCGCCCATGCCCTGCCCATAGAGCGCCGCCGTTGTAGAAAGCATCTCCCGCATACCGGGACCGCCCTTCGGCCCTTCGTACCGGATCACGATGACCGACCCTTCGCGGATCTGCCGCGCTTCGACGGCGGCAAAGCAATCTTCTTCGCAATCGAACACCTGCGCCGGGCCGGTGAACTGCGAGCGATCCATCCCGGCAACCTTCACGATGGCACCATCGGGCGCCAGCGTACCGCGCAGGCCAACGACACCGCCCGTGGGGCTGAGCGGCGTCTTCACATCATAGATGACCTTCTGATCGGGGTTCCACGTCACCTGATCGATATTCTCGCCCAGCGTCTTGCCGGTCACGGTCATGCAATCACCATGCAGAAGGTCGTTTTCCAGCAAGGTCTTCATCAGCATGTAGACGCCACCGGCATCGTACATATCCTTGGCGACATAGCGGCCGCCCGGCTGAAGATCAGCGATGTAAGGTGTGGTCTTGAAGATTTCGGCCACGTCGAACAGATCGAACGCGATGCCCGCTTCGTGTGCCATGGCGGGAAGGTGCAGGCCGCCATTGGTCGATCCACCGGTCGCCGCAACGACTCGCGCCGCATTCTCGAACGCTTCGCGCGTGCAGATGTCGCGCGGACGAATGTTGCGCGCCAGCAACTCCATGACCTGCTCGCCTGCTGCAATCGCGATGTCGCCACGCGTCTGATAGGGCGCAGGCACCATATTGCTGTTGGGGAGCGACAGGCCGATTGCTTCGCCCACGCACGCCATCGTGTTGGCGGTATACTGGCCACCACATGCGCCGTGTCCGGGGCAAGCGACCTTTTCCAGATCCATCAATTCCTTCAACGGGCAGTTTCCGGCGGCATATTTGCCGACGACTTCGAACACATCCTTCACGGTCACGTCCTTGCCGTGGAAATGACCCGGCAGGATCGATCCGCCATAGACGAAGATCGAAGGGACATTGAGGCGCAGCATCGCCATCATCATGCCCGGCAAAGACTTGTCGCATCCAGCAAAGGCCACCAGCGCATCGTAGCAGTGGCCACGCACGGACAGTTCGACGGAATCGGCGATGACTTCGCGGCTGACGAGCGAGCTTTTCATGCCCTGATGCCCCATCGCGATGCCGTCGGTCACGGTGATCGTGTTGAAGCGGCGCGGCATACCGCCTGCGCGGTTGACGCCATCGCGGCAAATATCAGCCTGATCGTTCAGGGTCGTGTTGCACGGCGCGCTGTCGTTACCGGCAGAAGCAATACCGACGAAGGGGCGGCCAATCTCTTCCTCGGTCAGGCCCATAGCGTAGTAATAGCTGCGGTGCGGTGCGCGCTCCGGCCCTACCGATACGTGACGGCTGGGAAGTTTCGCCTTGTCGAAAGTATGTGTCATGATTGGCCCTTCGTTGTGCGGGCCTCTTTCCAAAAAGGCAGCGTTTACGCAAGAGCGTTACGGCACGCTTCCATCACGGGGGCGAGATAATCGGCAAATCGCGCCTGTCCTGGGGCATCGCGCACCAGATCCTGGCGCATCTCGACGCCCAGATAGGGAATGCCGCGCGCCTCGGCATGGCGATTCATCGTCGCGTTCAGGACGGTGCCGGAATAGGGAAGCTGATCGCCGACATTGAGACTAGCAGCTTCCAGCATGGGTATCGCGATACGCGCTGCGCGGTCGTCGGTGTTGTAGAGTATGCCGATATGCCACGGGCGCGGCTCATCGCGCGACGATAATGACGGCGTGAAACTGTGCAACGACAGGATGAAGGGGCGCGTCATGGCATCCAATGCCGCCGTCACCGCGGCGTGATAAGGGCGGTAGAAGCGATTGATGCGAGCGTCGCGGTCAGCATCGACATTACCGACAATGGGGTGGCCGTCGCTCTCGGTCGGAATGAGGCCGGGAGAGTCTTCTTCCCGGTTGAGGTCGATCACCAAACGGGACAAACCACCGAGCACCGCACCGCAGCCAGTGCGTGCGCACAGTTGTCGCGCCACTTCCGCCACGCCGATATCGACAGCGATGTGCTCGTTCAGAAGCACCGGATCGATGCCTAGGTCGATGTCCGATGGCACAAAAGCCGATGCGTGATCGGCGATGATAAGTATGTTGCTGTCCCGCGCGGGAATGAGGGTGAAGGCGTCGCTCATGCACTTCTGATCCTTGTCGCCATCGTCCACCATACGGGCGGCATAGATTCTGCGGCGGCATCGCGGGCTTCTGTGGAAGCGAACAGCGCGAAGCATGTGGCGCCGGAACCGGACATGCGGGCGAGCTTTACGCCGGGTTGGGCCGATAGCGACGCAACTACATCCGCAATTACGGGCACGAGCGTGGCGGCGGGTGGATAAAGATCATTGCGTCCGTCCTCCACGATCGTCGTAAGATCGCTGGCATCTAGCGGCCCCTTATCGATTGTATCCCATCCTGCGAACACCGGCGCTGTGGATAAGCCGACACCCGGATTGACCAGCAACAGCGGCATTCCAGACAGCCCCTCTATCGTCCGAAGGTCCAGCGCCTCTCCGCGCCCGGTGCCCATCAAGGTGCGACTGACGAGACAGGCTGGCACGTCGGACCCCAAAGCTGCGGCGATATCCATCATGTCGATATCAAGCGACCACAGACGCCCCAGCAAGCGCAACGTAGCGGCAGCATCTGCCGATCCACCGCCTATTCCCGACGCGACTGGCAGGTTCTTGGTCAGGCGGATATCGGCACCTATGCCGACACCTGCGTAGTTCTGCAAAGCCTTTGCGGCCTGCAGGACCAGATTGTCCGGCCCTGTATCCAGCCCCGCCGCAAAGGGTCCAGCAATGGCTAGGGTCAACGCGCCATCATCGCGCACCGTCGCGGCCAGTTCATCGCCATCCTCGGCAAACGCGAACAGGCTTTCGATGTCGTGATAGCCATCATCCCGCCGCCGCCGGACATGCAGCGCGAGGTTGATCTTGGCATAAGCGATTTCGGTATCGGATCGAGGAAGGCTCAAGGCGCGGATAGCTCCGGTTTGTAGCCGCCGCGCACCTTGCCGCCGATCCGCGTTGCCGCTTCCCCCTCGGCAAATGTGCTGGCCGCCGTCCAGGCGTATCGCGCTTCGTAGCGCCGACCGACCGCCCACAAAGCATCGCCCAGATGTTCGTTGACCGTCACATCATCAGGTGCGCCTGCAGCCGCTTTTTCCAGCACCGGAACCGCGCTGCGCGCATCGCCCGAGACATAATGCGCCCAACCCAGCGAATCTGCTATCGCAGCGTCGTCGGGGCGCAATGCGCTGGCCTTGCGCAGCAGGGCCAGTGCTGCGGGAACATTCAGTCGCCGTTCGACCTGCGCATAGCCGAGATAGTTCAGTACGACGGGCTCTTCGGGCGCGAGCGCCAATGCCTTATCGAGAGCAACCTTTGCTTCGGCCCAGCGCCCGCCGCGCTCCAGCGCACTGCCTTCGAGAAGGTAGAGTGACCAAGGGGCCACGCCACCCGCGAGCCGCTGCTGCGCTTGCCGGTAAGCGTCCACGGCGGGGCCGAATTGTTTCATATCGGACAGAAGGTTTGCCAGTTGCAGATATTGTGCGGCGGTCGCATCGGGCTGCGCCACCGTCTCGCGCGCAACCGCCAGCGCTTCATCCTGCCGACCCGATTGCGACAGCGCGCTGATGCGGATGTCGTCGGCAACCGCCGCCCATACAGATCCGCGGGGCACCTTCATCGCTTCGGCAATCGCAGCGTCCGAATAATCGGACAGCGCGAGTTGCCGCGCGAGGGCCACGCGCATTTCCGCGCTTTTGGGATCGGAAAAGCTGGCGAGGCGGGCGAGTGTGAGTGCCAGTGAACGGCTGTTGCCGCCGCCCACATCGTCGGCAAGACGTGCAAATGTCCGCCCGAAACCCTGCGCGGGCGTCAGCGCGGGAGTGGATATCCGCCTATTTGTCGCAAGTTCCGCCTTGGCAGCTATCAATGCGGGGTCATCGCGATTGAGCAGCGCAGCGGCATCGTCCCTCCGACCGAGCGCGGTCAAACGCATCGCAAGGGCTATCCGCAAACCAACCTGCGTCGAAGTCTGCAACGACAGGGCGCGAAGAATGGCCGGATCGGCCTCCGCCTGTTGCCCACGAGCAAGCGCCTGCAGCGCCACATGCTCGTCGATGTATCGCCCGGTCAATGTTGCGAACTGGCTCTTTTCATCCGCCAACGGCGCCACATACGGCCCATCGACTACCGAAACCCAACTGGTCAAAAACGGCGCGAGGAAGGCGAAATTCTCTTCGGCCTTCAACCGATCTGCCCAGTGGCGCGCACCATCCCAATCCTTGCGGCTCAAGGCATCGATGGCGAACAGGAGGGTTCCGTCTCGCGGCAATACGCCCGCTGCATCCAGCACCCGCGCGGAGCGCAAAGCCAGCCCCATATCGCCCGCTTCAAGAGCCTGTCGGTAGGACCGCAGCGCCAGCACTGCGTTGTCCGGATCGGCAGCCATTGCCTGCGCATAGCCGTCCACCGCAATAGTCAGCGCCCCGTCCCCATCGGCCAGCCGCGCCCGCGCATAAGCGTTGAGCGCAGGCGTATCGACCACCGCCCCGGCCCCAACCGGGATCATTGCGGTGGCCAGTATCGCCAAGGGGAACAGATGCCTACATATTGGGATAGTTCGGTCCTCCGCCGCCTTCCGGTACGACCCAGTTGATGTTCTGCGTCGGGTCTTTGATATCGCATGTTTTGCAGTGGACGCAATTCTGCGCGTTGATCTGGAAGCGAGGCAATCCCTCTTCCTCACCCACGACTTCGTAAACGCCCGCCGGGCAATAGCGTTGCGCAGGTTCGTCATAGAGCGGCAGATTGTAGCTGATCGGAACCGCCGGATCCTTGAGCTGAAGGTGAACCGGCTGGTCCTCCTCATGGTTCGTGTTCGACAGGAACACCGACGACAGACGGTCGAAGCTGATGACGCCATCGGGCTTGGGATATTTAATCTCGGCGCAATGCTCCTTGCGCCACAGCTTCTCATTGTCCGGCTTGTGCTTGAGCGTGAAGGGCAAGCCGATCTTGAGCGTGCGCATCCACATGTCGATGCCCGCCAGAACGGTGCCGATGCTGTTGCCGAGCTTGGCGAGCAACGGCTCGGCATTGCGGACCAGCTTCAGTTCATCGGCAATCCAGCTCGAACGCACCGCTTCGCCATAGCTCGTCAGTTCGTCGCTGCTGCGATCGGCTACGATGGCCGCGAAGGCTGCTTCCGCCGCCAACATGCCGGACTTCATCGCTGTATGCGTGCCCTTGATGCGCGGCACGTTCACGAAACCGGCCGAGCAACCGATCAGCGCGCCGCCGGGGAACTCCAGCTTCGGCACGGACTGCCAGCCGCCTTCGTTGATGACCCGCGCGCCATAGGACACGCGACGCCCACCCTCCAGATATTGGCGGATCGAGGGATGCTGCTTCCAGCGCTGAAATTCCTCGAACGGATATAGATGCGGGTTGCGGTATCCCAGACCCACGACAAAACCCAAGGCGACCTGGCCGTTTGCCTGATGATAGAGGAACCCACCACCATAGGCGTCCGTCAGCGGCCAGCCCTGCGTATGGATCACCAGACCTGACTGATGCTTGACAGGATCGATGTCCCACAATTCCTTCATCCCCAGACCATAAACTTGCGGGCTGCAATCGGCGTCCAGCGCGAACTGGCGCTTTAAAATCTTGGTCAGGTGGCCGCGCGCACCTTCGGCAAAGAAGGTATATTTCGCGTGGAGTTCGAGGCCGGGCTGATAGTCGCCCTTCTTCTCGCCATCGCGCGCGATGCCCATGTCACCCGTAGCGACGCCCTTTACCGAGCCATCGTCATTGTAAAGAATCTCGGCGGCCGCGAAACCGGGGAAAATTTCGACGCCCAGCCCTTCGGCTTGCTCGGCCAGCCAGCGGCAGAGGTTGCCCAGCGATCCGGTGTAGGTGCCGTCATTGCTCATGAAGGGGGGCAACGCGATATGCGGCATGGAGAACTGCCCCTTCTCCGACAATACCCAATGGCGATTGTCGGTCACCGGGACTTCGGCCAGCGAGCAGCCGGAGGTGCGCCATTCGGGCAGGAGCTCGTCCAGCGCCTTGGGGTCGATCACCGCGCCCGACAGGATGTGGGCGCCGATCTCCGAGCCCTTTTCCAACACGCACACCGCGATTTCGCTGCCAGATTCGTTGGCCATTTGTTTCAGGCGGATCGCCGCGCTCAGTCCCGCAGGGCCACCCCCAACGATGACGACATCATACGGCATCGATTCCCGGTCACTCATAGACATTCTCCTCGGGGGTGGCTGCCGCCCTGCTCCAGTTGCCTGTTCCGGACCAACCAACCACCGTTTTTCGCAAACGCTTTGACAGATTGCGCGATGACTTTTCTTGACGCGCTCGTCAACCTCTGCGCCTTACCTTAAATATGTTGGGATCGGGGGATCATGAAGCGAATACCGCAGTCGAATCGCTGATCGACTGGTGGGAAATGGCGGGTGTGACATCAATTGTCTCCGAAACGCCCGTAAACTGGCTTCAGCCCGTCCCTCAGCCTACGGCTCCGCTTATCGATACCGCACTTGTGTTATTACCTCCGGTTTTGCCCGCTACTCTGGAGACGTTTCACGAGTGGTTGGCGACCGACATGGCGCTCCCCGAACTTGCATGGCCGCAATTGACGGGTCAGGCGAAACGGGTTCTGCCGGTCGGTTCGCCCGCGCCTGGCCTTATGGTTATATGTGACATGCCGGATATTGCAGACATGGAAGGTGGCGCCCTGCTAAGCGGCGACGCGGGCCGATTGTTCGACGCCATGATGTGCGCCATCGGGCAAAAGCGAGAGCATCTGTATATCACGTCGCTCGCGCTGATGCGCCCCACCGGGGGTATTATAGGCGAGAGCGATGGCGTTCAGCTTGCCAACAGGATGCGGCATCACATCAGCCTTGTCGGTCCACGGCGGGTGCTCATTTTAGGCGACAAGACGAGCCGTGCGCTTTTGCCGACGGTTGACGAAGAGAATGTCTTTAGTTTACGACCTCTTAACCATGAAGGCGGCACTGTCGATGCCATCGCGACGTCGCATCCTCGCTTCCTGCTGAAGCAACCATCGGCCAAACGGGGATGCTGGCGCCAATTGCAACTTTTGATCGAGGCGCAGCCTGCATGATCCGTACGTCGCTCGTTTCTTTGGCTTTGATAGGCACTGGCCTTACCGCCACCACCGCTCAGGCTGCTCCCGACGATACGCTCCGCATTGCGCCGGAAGTAACGCAGCCTCTGGTAGCCAATGGCGATGTTCGCATGCGCTACCGGGCGATCTTCGCGGCCATCGACGAACAGCGCTGGCCAGATGCCAAGGCACAGATCGCCACCTTGGATGAGGGCGACGACGTTCGGTCCTATGCGCTGGCGGAACTGTACCTCGCCAAAAACTCGCCAAAGGTCGAACTGTTCGACTTGCTGGCACTCGTCAACAAGGCGTCGTGGCTGCCACAGGCAGACCAGTTGAGCCGCCTCGCGCAACGCCGGGGTGCGCAAATATTGCCCACGCTCCCACAGGTGCAGAAGCTGGTATGGCTGGGGGCTGCGCCGCGCCGTGAATATATCGCAACTGTGAAGACCGACGTCGTCGCGCAAGCCTTGGGCACCAAGGTTTTGCCGCTGATCAAGGCGGACAATCCGGCGGGTGCCGAACTGGAAGTGGCCGCAGTCGAACCTCTGCTGACGCCGCAAGGGCGCACCGAATGGCGGCAGCGTGTGGCATGGTCCTATTATATCGAAAATGACGACGCCAACGCGCGTCGCCTCGCCACGAAGGCGCTGATCGACGACACCGGCGGCGATTGGGCGGTGCAGTCGCACTGGACCATCGGGCTTGCGGCGTGGCGGCAAAAGGACTGTCGGGCTGCGGGGCCTTCCTTTGCCAATGTCGCGGCGCTGGCGGGTAATGCCGACATGCGAGCAGCCGGTGCCTATTGGGCTGCGCGCGCCTACATGAATTGCGGCGAACCGGCCAAGGTCGCTGGAATGCTGAAGGTGGCGGCCAAGGCGCAGGAGACATTCTACGGACTGCTGGCGCGCGAGACCTTAGGCCTTACGCCGCATGCGCAGATTCTGGCTGTCGGCGAAGGCGATGCTCTACCGCGCGCGCTGAAAGATGCACCCAACGCACGGTTGGCTGTCGCCTTGTCGGGGATTGGGCGGGACAAGTCCGCTGATGAGGCATTGCGTTATCAGGCACGTATCGGCGGCAATGCCCAATATGATGCGCTGTTGAAGCTGGCGGGGACGCTAAACCTGCCCGCAACCCAGCTTTGGCTGGCGCATAACGGTCCGGCGGGTAAGCAGCCGGGCAGCTTTGCCCGCTTCCCCGCACCGCGATGGACGCCGGATGGCGGATGGCGCGTCGATCCGTCGCTCGTCTTTGCACATACGTTACAGGAATCGGGTTTCCGTGCCGATGCGGTAAGCAGCGCCGGTGCGCGTGGACTTATGCAGGTGCGACCCGGCACGGCAGGCGATGTTAATGGCGGCGCGGTGAGCATGGCGCAACTGCATGCGCCATCGACCAACATGGAATATGGCCAGCGTTATCTCGAACAACTGCGCGATATGCCTGCGACGGGCGGTCTGCTGCCCAAGGTGATGGCCGCATATAATGCCGGCCCTACGCCGGTCGAACGCTGGAATTACGAAGTGAAGGATGGCGGCGATCCGCTGCTCTTCATGGAATCGCTGCCTTATTACGAGACGCGCGCCTATGTGAATATCGTTATGCGGAATTACTGGATGTATCAGCTTCAGGCCAAGGGCAGCGCAGATTGCATGACGGGCATGGCTCAGGGCATGTGGCCACGTTTCCCTACGACCAAAGGCACGACACTGGTGCGCATGAGCGCAAATGGGAAAGTCGCTAGTGCCTATTGACGAGAGCGTGACGTTCACGCCCGTTCGCATTGCCGTACTGACCGTTTCCGACACGCGCAGCCTGGCGGACGACAGGTCCGGCGATACGCTTGTGGAGCGCATTGAAGCGGCAGGTCATGTCGTCGCCACGCGCTATCTGGAGCGGGATGACAAGGATGCCATCGTCGCACGGCTCCATGCGTGGATCGACGATCCGCAGATCGATTGCATCATCACCACCGGGGGCACCGGCGTAACCGGACGCGACGTGACGCCTGAAGCGCTTGCCCGTGTGCTGGACAAGGAAATTCCCGGCTTCGGGGAACTGTTCCGGTGGCTGAGTTATGAGAAGATCGGCACATCCACGATCCAGTCGCGCGCCACCGCCTGCGTCGCGCGCGGCACCTATATCTTCGCGCTGCCCGGATCGACCGGGGCGGTGAAGGATGCGTGGGACGGGATATTGGTCACGCAGTTGGACAACCGCTTCCGCCCCTGCAACTTCGTGGACCTGATGCCGCGGTTGAACGAGCGGTAAGCGCTACCCTCCCACCGGTTCGATCCGGGCCAGCACCGCACCTTCACTCACCTGCCCGCCTTCGGTGGCGTTTAGATCAGCCACCGTCCCGTCATAAGGCGCGACAAGGCTATGCTCCATCTTCATGGCCTCAAGGGTGAGGAGCTTCTGCCCCTTGGTGACAGCCTCGCCTTCCGAAACGAGCAAAGCGATTATGCGACCCGGCATGGGGGAGATGATGGCACCGTCTGAGGCTGCGCCCTCTGCAGTTCCTCGCACCTCATCAAACGAGTATTTAAGCGTCGTCCCAAACGTCGAAACATAGACGCCGCCATCGGCGGCGACGGTTGTTTGCATCGACGTCAACACACTGGGAGGAACACCTTGTTCGAAATCGCCTTCATAACAATCGCCGCCAACACGCATTCTTACCATGTTGCGGCGTTCCGCATTGAGACGAAAGCCTATTGGTCCGCTATTATCAAACTGGTCGACTAACAGCGCTGCGGCGGCATTCAAATCCCACTCTTCTGGGCCATTTATTAGATCGCCGAGATTTGCATTTTCCTCAATGAAGCTTGTGTGGACTTTACCGCTGACAAATTCAGGACAACCAATCAACGAGGCAGCAAATTGCGCGTTATGTTTCACAGGCCAAATCTCAACCTGATTTAGCGCAAAGCTAAGGTTTATTGCTGCGAATGCTCTATCGCTATCATGCCAAATGAGCTTGGCAATCATAGGATCATAATAAGGGGATATAGCGTCCCCCTCGGACACCCCAGTATCGATCCGAACCCGATTTTCGCTATCTCGATGACTCGTCCGAAAACCCCGATTGGCATCCCACCAACCATAAGCGCGCAAAGCATACGGAATATGATAGCGCTCTAGGACTCCCGTACTTGGGAGAAAATCATTGAGCGGATTTTCTGCATACAGCCTTGCCTCAATGGCATGGCCATTGATCGACAACTCATCCTGCCGCTTCGGCAACACCTCACCCGAAGCCACCCGCAACTGCCATTCGACCAGATCGACGCCCGTGATCTCTTCCGTAACCGGATGCTCGACCTGCAACCGCGTGTTCATTTCCATGAACCAGATGCGGTCAGCGCGCAGGCCTTCCGATCCGTCGGCGATGAACTCGATGGTCCCTGCGCCCACATAATCGACAGCCTTGGCCGCGCGCACGGCGGCGGCGCAGATCGCTTCGCGCGTTGCCTCGTGCATGCCGGGGGCTGGTGCTTCCTCGATCACCTTCTGGTGACGGCGTTGCAACGAGCAATCCCGCTCGAACAGGTGGACGACATTGCCGTGGGTGTCGCCGAACACCTGCACTTCGATATGGCGCGGATTGGTGATCCACTTTTCGAGCAACACCTGATCGTTACCGAAACTGGACGCAGCTTCGCGCTGGCAGGACAACAGCGCATCGGCGAAATCGACGGCGCTGTCGACCTTCCGCATTCCCTTGCCCCCGCCTCCGGCGACGGCCTTGATAAGCACGGGATAGCCAATGCTGTCGGCCTCGGCACTCAATCGCGCTACGGACTGATCCTCGCCCAGATAACCCGGCGTGACCGGGACGCCCGCTGCGATCATCCGTTCCTTGGCCGCATCTTTCAGGCCCATCGCGCGGATGCTGTCCGGCGATGGCCCGACCCAGACCAATCCTGCGTCGATCACCGCCTGCGCGAAATCGGCATTTTCGGACAGGAAACCATAGCCGGGATGGATCGCCTCCGCGCCCGTAGCCTTAGCCGCCGCGATGATCTTATCGCCGACAAGATAGCTTTCGCGCGCAGGCGACGGCCCGATATGCACCGCTTCATCCGCCTGCCGCACATGCAACGCCTTGGCATCCGCATCGGAATAGACCGCGACCGTGCGGATGCCCATTTGCCGAGCCGTCCGAATGATCCGGCACGCAATTTCGCCGCGATTGGCGATGAGGAGAGATTGGATCATGGTCATCACATCCTGAACACGCCGAAGGACGCTTTTTCGGGCACTGGCGCGTTGAGCGTCGCGGCGAAGGCCAGCCCCAGCACGTCGCGGGTCTGCGCAGGGTCGATTACGCCGTCGTCCCACAGACGCGCAGTGGCGTAATAGGGATTGCCTTCGTCCTCATATTTCTGGCGGACGGGCGCCTTGAAGGCTTCGGCTTCCTCCGGTGTCCACTCCGTAGCGTCGCGATGAACGGTGGCAAGGACGCTCGCCGCCTGCTCGCCGCCCATCACGCTGATCCGCGCATTGGGCCAACTGAACAGGAAACGCGGGGCGTAGGCGCGGCCGCACATGCCGTAATTGCCTGCGCCAAAGCTGCCGCCGATCAGTACCGTGATCTTGGGCACCTGCGCCGTGGCGACGGCAGTGACGAGTTTCGCGCCATGCTTGGCGATCCCCTCGGCCTCATATTTGCCGCCGACCATGAAGCCGGAGATGTTCTGAAGGAACAGCAGCGGGATACGCCGCTGACACGCCAGTTCGATGAAGTGCGCGCCCTTGACCGCGCTTTCGCTGAACAGCACGCCATTGTTGGCCAGGATCGCGACCGGCATCCCCCAGATATGCGCAAAGCCGCAGACCAAAGTCGTGCCGTATAACGCCTTGAATTCATGAAACTCGCTGCCGTCCACGATACGGGCGATGACTTCGCGCACATCATAAGGCGCGCGGACGTCCTGCGGGACGATGCCGTAGAGTTCTTCGGGATCGTATTTGGGCGGACGCGGTTCCTTCAAGGCGATGTCAGGCGTCCGGTTCTCCGGCAAAGTCGACACGATATCGCGCACGATCGTCAGCGCATGAGCATCATTCTCTGCCACATGATCGACCACGCCGGACTTGCGCCCGTGCAGGTCACCGCCGCCCAGATCCTCTGCGGTGATCTCCTCGCCCGTCGCCGCCTTCACCAGAGGCGGCCCGGCGAGGAAGATGGTCCCCTGATTGCGCACGATGACGCTCTCGTCCGACATGGCAGGCACATAAGCGCCGCCCGCCGTGCAGCTTCCCATGACGCAAGCGATCTGGGGGATACCCATGCCGCTCATCTGCGCCTGATTGTAGAAGATGCGGCCGAAATGATCGCGGTCGGGGAAGACCTCCGCCTGATGCGGCAGGTTCGCGCCACCGCTATCGACCAGATAGATGCACGGCAGCCGGTTCGCCTGCGCGATTTCCTGCGCGCGCAGATGCTTCTTCACGGTCATCGGGTAATAGGTGCCACCCTTCACAGTGGCATCGTTGCAGGCAATCATGACCTGACGCCCGGATACTCGCCCGATCCCGGCAATAATCCCCGCGCCCGGCACTTCGTCGCCATACAAACCGTTGGCGGCAAGTTGCCCGACCTCAAGGAACGGCGAACCCGGATCGAGCAGGCGCTCCACGCGCCCACGCGGAAGCAGCTTGCCACGCGCACTGTGTTTCGCGCGCGCGCTTTCCGAGCCGCCTTGCGCCGCCTCCGCCACGCGGGTGTAAAGCGCATCGCACAACGCGATGTTGTGGGCCGCATTGGCGCGGAAGGTTTCGCTGTCGGTCTGAACGGCGGTTGGGAGGACAGGTGCGCTCACGCCTCACCCCCGATCAGTTCGCGACCGATCAGCATCCGCCGAATTTCGTTGGTCCCCGCGCCAATATCCAGCAGCTTCGCGTCGCGCAGATAGCGTTCGACCGGCCAATCCTTCGTATAACCTGCCCCGCCGAGTGCCTGCACCGCCTCCAGCGCCACCTTCACGGCGTTCTCGCTCGCCAACAGGATCGCGCCCGCCGCGTCGAAGCGCGTCGTCTTGCCCGCATCGCACGACCGCGCCACAGCATAGACATAAGCCCGCGCAGAACTGAGCGCGACGTACATGTCGGCAACCTTCGCCTGCATTAGTTGGAACGTGCCGATCGCCTTGCCGAACTGCTTGCGCTCCCGAACATAAGGGATGACCGTATCGAGGCACGCCTGCATGATACCAAGCTGAATCCCCGACAGCACCAACCGCTCATAATCCAGGCCGCTCATCAGCACGCCTACGCCGCCGCCTGCCGGTCCCATGACGTTCTCGTCCGGCACGAAGCAATCGTCGAACACCAACTCCGCGGTCGGCGATCCACGCATCCCCATCTTGTCGATCTTCTGCCCGATGGAGAAGCCCGTGAAATCCTTCTCGATCAGGAACGCCGTGATCCCCCGCGATCCAGCCGCCGGATCGGACTTGGCATAGACGACCAGCGTGTCGGCATAGGCGGCATTCGTGATCCAGAATTTGGTGCCGTTCAGGCGATAACCACCATCCACCTTGTCCGCGCGCAGTTTCATGCCGACGACATCGGATCCGGCGCCCGCCTCCGACATTGCTAGGCTGCCAACATGCTCACCGGAAATCAGGCCGGGGAGATATTTCGCTTTCTGCTCAGGATTGGCCCAGCGCGCGATCTGATTGATGCACAGATTGCTGTGCGCGCCGTAGGACAAGCCGACGGAAGCCGATGCCCGCGACACTTCTTCGCAGGCGATGACATGTTCCAGATAGCCCAGCCCCAGCCCGCCATCTTCTTCCGAAACCGTGATGCCGTGAAGGCCCAATGCGCCCATGGCGGGCCATAATTCGCGGGGAAACCAGTCGTCGGCGTCTATCTTCGCCGCGATCGGTGCGATCTTCTCGGCGGAAAATCGGCGTGTCGTGTCGCGGATCATGTCGGCGGTCTCGCCTAGGGCGAAATCGAAGTCGGTCATGCGTGGCTCTCCTATTGGTAGGCAGGATAGCGACATTTCGATGCGGTGGAAAATTGAAAGACGGACAAGGAGTGTATAGACACGGTCTATGATCGATCGATATCTTCTTCGCTATTTTCTTGCAGTGGTAGACCACGGCACTTTCTCGCGAGCAGCCAGTCACTGCAACGTGTCGCAACCCACATTATCAGTCGGCATAGCCAAACTGGAGCGATTGGTGGGCGCCGCACTGTTCATGCGGTCCAATCAGCGTGTTGGCCTCACCGATGCGGGGTCACGCTTTCTTGGCCATGCCCGGAAGATCGAGACGGAGTTTCTGCTCGCGCAGCAAGCGGTCAGTGGCGTTGAGACAACCTATTGCGTATCGGTTGGCTGGGCAGCGTTGCGAGCCATTTGGTCACGCCAGCGGTTACCGCTGCGGCACAGGCCTGCACCCAGATCGAACTGCTCGAAGGCAGCGAGCGGGAACTGGTCCGGCATCTGGGACAGGGCAGAATCGATGTGGCCCTGACTCTGGTCAGGCGTGGCGGCGAACGGTTTCTGGAAGAACCATTGATCGAGGAAGGATATGCGCTCGCGGTGCCGGCGACCCATAGACTGGCCCACCGCGATGTCATCGGGGCAGAGGAACTGGCAGGCGACGTGATGATCGTCCGTCGGCATTGCGAAGTGCTGTCTGAAACGAGCCGACATTTCACCGAGCGGGGCATTCGCCCGCATTTTGCGCTGCGCTCGGTTCAGGATGATCGCGTGCTGGCGATGGTCGCGGCTGGACTGGGTGTTACCGTCATGCCCGAGAGCCATCGGGCGACAGGCGTGATGCGCCCGCGCCTTGCCGGATTCGCGCATCGCCGGACTGTCGGTTTGTTATATGGTTCGCAATCGGAAACGCTCCAGTCCACATCGCACCCCTTTTTGGATGCGATAAGGACGCGCGGTCAGAACCAGCCTGCCCATTTCCCCAACATGCGCACCGCAACGTAAAGTATGAGAACGGCCGTCACCCGGCGCACCAGTGACGCCGGGAGCAAGCGGATGCCCACGTGACTCCCAAGCTGCCCGCCAATCAGGACCGCGACGCCGAGCGGCCAATAGGACAGCAACTGTCCTTCCAGCACCGGATCGTCGATCTTCATCAGTTGCCCGACCAGTCCGGCGATGGAATTGACGAGGATGAACACGCTTGCCGATGCCGCGATCCGTTTCGCGCGTGCCCAGCCAATGAGGTGCATGATCGGCGCAAGGAAAATACCCCCGCCGATGCCGACAAGTCCGGACAGAAAACCAACGCCCGCACCCAGAATGGGCGTCAGCACGCGGCTCTGGGAATCGGGCAAATCCTCACTACGCTCCGGCTGAAACAGCAGCAGCAGGCCCGCCGCCAACAGTGACAGCCCAAGCATCCCGGTAAACAGCGCTTCGGATATCGGCATCCGCCCACCGGCCCAGGCCAGCGGCGCAGATAAGAGCAGGATCGGCCATAGCCTCCGCCACGGCACCAGACCCGCACGGGCAAAGCGTATGGATCCACCCGTCACGACGATGATGTTGCAGATCAGCGCTATCGCCGGAAGTATCCGGTAATCGACCCCCCAGAGCGCCAGCAGCGCATTATAGGTCGACCCGCCTCCAAACCCCACCGCAGCATAAAGCGCTGCGGTAAGGCCGAAAAGCAGCGCCAGCGCCGTCATTGACGATCAGACCAGTTGGCCGTGGCAATGCTTGTACTTGAGACCCGATCCACAGGGGCACATCGCGTTGCGGCTGATGTCCTGCCCTTCATAGGGATTGCCGCCCATTGCGCTGCCAACTGTCGGACGGGGCAGTGTCGTGGTGATGAAGCCAGAGGTTCCTGCATCCTGATCAGCGCTGTCATCTTCCCCGGTGAACGGGTCGATATGCGTCGTGATGAAATCGGGCAGGACGGGCAGATCGAACTGCGGCATCGGATCATTGTCCATGCGGAACTGCACATTGGCAATCGTGCGGGTCACATCCTCGCGGATGTTCGACAGCATCCGCTCGAACAGCGCAAAGGCTTCCTGCTTATACTCGTTGATCGGCGTCTTCTGCGCATAAGCGCGCAGATGGACGACCTGCCGCAACGCGTCGAGCGTGGAGAGATGTTCTTTCCAATGGTGGTCGAGGTTCTGGAGCAGGATGCTCTTCTCCACGCCATGCCAGCTTTCGGCGTCCAGATCGGCGATCTTCTCCGCAACCTGCGTATCGGCGAGCGCGGCAAGACGCTCCTCCAGCATTTCCGGATCGACCGAGTCTTCGTTCAGCCAGCTATCGAAATCGGGTTCGATACCCAGAGTCTCGGCTGCGCGCGCCTTGAGCGATTCGACATTCCACTGTTCGGGATAGGTGCCCGGCGGGCACGCATCGGCAACGATGTCGTTCACGGTTTCGTGACGCATGTCGATGACCACATCGTCCACTGTTTCCGCGTCCATGATGTCGGCGCGCTGTTCGTAGATGACCTTGCGCTGATCGTTCATCACGTCATCATATTCGACGACCTGTTTGCGAATGTCGTAGTTGCGTGCTTCGACCTTCTTCTGCGCTGTCTCGATGGCCTTGCTCAGCCATTTGGAACCGATCGCTTCGCCATCGGCCATATTGTTGTTCATCATCCGCGCGAACAAAGTGTCCGGGCCGAAGATGCGGAGCAGATCGTCCTCAAGGCTGAGGTAGAAGCGCGACAGGCCGGGATCGCCCTGACGGCCAGAACGCCCGCGAAGCTGATTGTCGATGCGTCGGCTTTCGTGGCGTTCGGTGCCCAGAACGAACAGACCGCCAGCGGCCAGCACTTCGGCCTTCTCCGCGTCGATCTCCGCTTCGATCTTGGCAATCGCTGCGTCGCGCTCTGGACCTTCGGGGGTGTCGGCCAGTTCCTGCTCGATGCGGAACTCGGCATTGCCGCCCAGTTTGATGTCGGTGCCGCGACCGGCCATGTTGGTGGCGATAGTCACCGCGCCCTTACGGCCCGCCTGCGCGACGATATAGGCTTCCTGTTCGTGAAAGCGGGCGTTCAACACCGCGTGTTCGACGCCTTCTTCCTTCAGGAAGTCGGACAGCATTTCGGACTTTTCGATCGAAACCGTACCCACCAGAACCGGCTGACCGATCTTTGCCTTTTCACCGATAGCCTTGGCGATGGCGCGGAACTTGTCCTGCGTGTTCTTGTAGAATTCGTCTTCCTCGTCGATCCGCTGCACCGGCACGTTGGTCGGGATCGTCACGACGTTCATCTTGTAGATTTCGTAGAATTCGGTCGCTTCGGTCGCGGCGGTGCCGGTCATGCCCGACAGCTTGGGATACATGCGGAAGTAATTCTGGAAGGTGATTGATGCGAGCGTCTGGTTCTCCGGCTCGATCTCGACGCCTTCCTTGGCTTCGACGGCTTGATGCAGACCATCGGACCAGCGGCGTCCATCCATCATGCGGCCGGTAAACTCATCGATGATGACGATCTTGCCGTCTTTCTCGATATAATCGATGTCGCGGCGGAACATCATGACCGCGCGCAGCGCCTGGTTCACATGATGCACGACCTGCGTATTTTCGAAGTCGTAGAGGTTCGTGCCTTCGATCAGGCCGGCTACTTCCAGCAGGCGCTCGATCTTCTCGGTGCCATCCTCGGTCAGCGTGATGGAGCGCTGCTTCTCGTCCTTCTCGTAATCTTCGTCGGACAATTGCTTCACGATCAGATCGACGGAGCGATACAGGTCGGACTTGTCGTCGGTCGGGCCGGAAATAATGAGCGGCGTACGGGCTTCGTCGATCAGGATGGAATCGACTTCATCGATGATCGCGTAGTTGAAGGGTCGCTGGACCATCGATGCGCGATCGAACTTCATGTTGTCGCGCAGATAATCGAAGCCAAGCTCGTTGTTCGTCGCGTAGGTGATGTCGGCGGCATAAGCTTCGCGCCGCTCATCTTCGCGCATATTGGGAACGATGACGCCGGTAGTCAGCCCCAGGAAGCGATAGACCTGACCCATCCAGTCGCAGTCACGCCGCACCAGATAATCGTTGACCGTGACGACATGCACGCCCTTGCCTTCAAGCGCGTTGAGGTATGTTGCCGATGTCGCCACCAGCGTCTTGCCTTCGCCCGTCCGCATCTCGGCGATTTCACCGCGATGCAGGACGATGCCGCCGATCATCTGGACGTCATAATGCCGCTGGCCCAGCGTCCGCTTCGCCGCTTCACGCACCGTCGCAAATGCTTCGGGCAGCAAGTCGTCCAGCGTTTCGCCAGCCGCAAGCCGTTCACGGAAACGCACCGTCTGCGCGGCAAGATCAGCATCGGAAAGCGCCGAAATCTGCGGTTCGAACGACGATATCTTGTCGACCGTCTTCTGCATCGACTTGACGTAGCGTTCGTTGGATGACCCGAAGATCGTTTTGGCGATGGCGCCGAACATGCAATTTCCTATGTTTCCGGGGGCGGACCGGCCCTTGCGGACCATAGACCTATATGCGCCGCGATGTAGGGGGCAGGCAGGGCTTAGTCAATTGGAGCGCTGTGCGAAACAAGCGCCAGCGCGCGGGCAAACACCGCCTCGAACATCTCCGCCGTCAGTCGCCCGGTATTCGTGTTGTAGCGCGAGCAGTGATAGCTATCGACTAGCATACGGCCATCGGGCATTCGATGTTCGGCAAGATGCCCGAACCGTGCCTTTGGCAAGCGCCCGCCCAACACCTTTACCGCCGACTGATGCGCAATCTGGCCCAGCGCGATGAAAACCTGCACATTGGGCAAAGCGTCGATGCCTTTTGCCAGAAACGGCCGGCAGGTGCGGATCTCTTCAGGTGTCGGTTTATTTTGCGGCGGCAGGCATTTGACGGCGTTCAGGATGATGATGTCGTTCAGCATCAACCCGTCGTCGACGCGGCTGTTATAGCTGTCGTTGGACAATCCGAACTTCGCCAGCGTCGCAAACAGCAGGTCGCCCGCATAATCCCCGGTAAAGGGCCGACCCGTCCGATTAGCGCCATGCTTGCCCGGCGCAAGGCCGATGATCGCAATCCGCGCCGCCGGATCGCCCATCACGCGCACTGGCCCGTTCCACCATGTCGGAAATTCCGCCTGGCACGCATGACGATAGGCGACCAGCCGCGGGCACAACGGACAATCGCGTGGCGGCTCGGTCTGCGGGATAGCACTTTCAGGGGCTTGCAATGTCATGGCTGTGCGATAGGCGCGTCAGGATGGCCGACGCAAGCACAGTCCTCCACACCTATGTTATTGCGCTGGGGTCGAACCAGTCGCTGACCGGGGCGCTTGGTCCGGTCGCATTGGTGGATCGCGCGCTGGACGCGCTGGATAGCCCACCGCTTTCGCTTCTAGCGCGGTCCAAGATTATCCAATCCGCGCCCGTCGGCCCTTCGAAACGGCGCTATGCGAATGCGGTCGCCATCGTCGAAACCAACCTCCCCCCCCCCGCCCTGCTTGCCCATCTGCAGGATGTCGAAGATCGCTACGGTCGCCGCCGACGCAGGCGCTGGGGCGCACGCACGTTGGATCTGGACATCATTCTCTGGTCAGGAGGCCTGTGGACAGGAAGCAATCTCGCGATCCCGCACGTAGCCTTTCGCGACCGCGATTTCGTGCTACATCCTCTCGCGCGGATCGCCCCGGATTGGCGCGATCCCGTGGGCGGATTGACAGTTCATCAACTCGCCGTTCGCCTTTCACGCAGGAAGCCGGTTGACCATCGCCCCAACCCTCTTTAGGGGACCGCTACTCAATCGCCCGGCTGCGCGCCGTGCCTGTGGGTCCATAGCTCAGTCGGTAGAGCAACTGACTTTTAATCAGTAGGTCGCTGGTTCGAACCCAGCTGGACTCACCACAGCCACAATTCTTCCCACGCCATCCGACAACCGCAGGACGGGCGCGCCTGATCTCAATTTCAAAGCGGGTTTCAGATATGGTTAATATGGGGATCGACTTATGCCTCTGCGCGTATTGCAGATGGATCGTGTCAGGTGGAATGAACGGATGATGATGAAAGCGCGGGCGTCCCGCCGCCTGCTGGTATATATCCCAAGCGCAGCGGCCATTGCTCTGACCAGTTGCGCCAAGCCCCCGCCGCCCGTCTATGCGCCACCGCAAGTCATCCCCACGGTCATGCCTTTGCCACCTCTGGGGTCGGCAGAGAATCTCGACCTGCCTCCTATCGATGCGCAAGGTCTCTACATCACGCCGAACCGGAACATGACTGGAGAGCAAGCCTTGTGGCATGTACGGATGGCGCTGAACGTCGCAGCGCTGTCATGCCGGGATGCAGGGGATATCATGGGCGTGAATTACAATAGCATGTTGCGTATTCATGTGCTGCCATTGTCTCGGGCCAATATGACTGCGGATGCGACCTATGTCGTAAAATATGGCGCGGATGCCGTGACGATGCGTGATAAGATATACACCGTCGTTTATAATTATTTCTCGTTGCCACCAGCCCAAAAGGCCTTTTGCCCGGTCGCTCGGGACGTCGTGACTACGATCAACGGGATGGCGCCCGAAGCGCTGATTCCCTATGCGCCTGAAGCGTTGAAGAGACTGGAAAAGCCGTTTCAGGATTTCTGGGCGGCCTATGCCGATTATCTGCGCCGTCTGGAAGAATGGCGCAGGCGCTATGGCGTGCCGTCCGTTCAGATATTGCCATGCCCCGATAATGATCCGATCTGCTCCGGCAGCGGAGGGAAAACCCCGCCACCACCGGGGGCGCCAGCGGGCGCGTATAACATCCCGCCAGCACAAATATTCGCGCCGCCGAAGGCCAACCCGACGTTACCCAAGTAACGCCGGGCCTTCCTCATTTCTTCGCCGGATCATGACGTGCGAGGAAATTGAGGATAGTGTTCCACAAATGCACCGAGACCTTGGGCCCGCCGACACGATGCGTCTGGCCGGGATAGACCATCGTTTCGAACGGCACGGCAGCGCCCTGCATCTTCGCCATCAGCGCCGTCGAATTGTCGAACACCACATTGTCGTCCGACATGCCGTGGATCAGCAGCATAGGATCTTTCAACGCATCGGCTTCTTCCAGAGCGCCCGACGCAGGATAGGCGCTATCCTTCGTGTTGGGATCGCCCAGATAGCGCTCGGTATAATGGGTGTCGTACAAATCCCATTTGGTGACCGGCGCGCCGGAAATGCCCGCCATGAACGTACCGGGCGCCTTCTGCAGCAGCTTTAGCGTCATATAGCCGCCATAGGACCAGCCATAAGTCGCGATCCGCTCCGGATCGACGAAAGGCTGTGCCTTGAGCCATTTGGCCCCGGCAAGCTGATCCTCGACCTCGACCGTTCCCATGGCCTTGTAAATCTGATCCTCGAATGCCTTGCCACGATCGGGCGTGCCGCGATTGTCGACCGCGTAAACGATCCAGCCTTGCTGCACGAGATAGTCGTTCAGCGCCCCGCCCCACTGGTTCGTCACCTGACGCCCCGCACCCGGACCGCCATAATGGATCATGAACACGGGATAGCGCTTCCCCGGTTCCAGCGGCGGCGTCATGATCTTGGTATACAGCGTCGATCCGTCCGCTGCCTTGATTGTTCCGAATACCGTCTTCGCATGGCTCGCCATATAGGGCGCATAGGGATGCGTGGCGTCCAGCGCATTTTCGGACAACCAGCGCAGCCGCGTGCCACCGGCATCGGCCAGATAGATTTGTTTGGGCTGATCGCTGTTGCTGCGGCTGACGATGATGCGCGTTGCGGCGCTGTCCATCACCGCATCGTTCCACCATCCGCTGCTCGTCAACTCGCGCGCAGGCGTCGGCTTTTTCCCGCCACGCAGCGAAGCACTGTAAAACTGATCCTCCAGCGGCGTTTCGCGGTTGCCCGTGAAATAGACGAGTCCCTTGGCCTCATCGACCCCCGCGACCTGTTTCACTTCCCACGGCCCCTCGGTCAGCGCGGTCCATTTCGCACCGTTCACGTGGTACAGATGCCCATGACCGGTCCGCTCCGACCACCACAGAAAACTGCCATCGGCCAGAGCGCGGAAGTTGTTGTGGAGGTTGATCCAGGTCTTCGCGCGTTCGGTCAGGACCACCGTGGACTTGCCCGTGACGGGATCGACCGAAAGAAGGTCGAGCCGCTTCTGATCGCGACTTTCGCGCTGAACATAGAGCGCCTTGCCGTCCTTCGACCAGTTGACGCGCGCCAGATAGACATCGGGATTACTCCCCATGTCGACCTTGATCTGCCCGGAACCATCCGGCTTCATCACATAGAGATCAACCAGCGCATTGGGCGTTCCAGCCTTGGGATAGCGCTGCGCATAGACGCTGGTTCCGTCCGCTCCGATGGCGGCGCGGGTAACGATGCCAACCGGGCTTTCATCGACGCGCGCGACCGCGAGATAGCGGTCACCCGGCGACCACCAATGGCCAGTGGTGCGGTCCATTTCTTCCTGTGCCACGAATTCGGACACGCCCCAGCTTACCGTGTCGGATGCCCCAGTGGTGAGTTGCTTCTCACCCTGCCCGTCCGCGCGCGTCACGAACAGATTGCCGTCGCGCACGAACGAGACATAGCCCCCCGCCGGGCTGACGGTGGGGTTGAGTTCCCCCTGCGGCGTATTGGTGATCCGCGTGATCTTTCCGTCCAGTCCGGCCAGATACAGGTCGCCATCCAACGGGACCATGATATGCTTGCCGTCGGGCGCCCAATCATAGGCCACGATGCCCTTGCTGTCGCCGATCCGCGCACGTTCGCGCTGCATCTTCTCCGCTTCGCTCAGTTCAGCGCCGCTGCCGACCTTCTTCGAATCGACCAGCATCCGCTCCGCCCCGGACGCCGTATCGATCGCCCACAAATCGAAGCGTTCCTTCTCAGCCGCGCGCGGCTTGAGCAGCGTCACGAATTTTCCGTCGGGCGATAGCTTGAGCGCACGTGGCTGCGGCCCTGACAGATCGGGGCTGGCGAACACGCGCTCCAGCGTCAATGGCTTCGAAACGGGTGCCTGCGCGGATGCCGGCATCGCCACACCCAGCGCGCACATCATCATGACGGGCGAAACAACGCCGCCTTTCAACATCGATTGCATGAACATTCCTTCATTCTCTTCTCGCCGCAGCGTTGCCACAGGCTTAGCCCGGCAGTCCGGCCTAAGTCGAGGGGATCGAAGAAGAATGGTGGGCGCGGCAAGGATTGAACTGGGGACGACACCCGAGTGGATGGTGAGAAATGGGATCATCGTGGACCCTTAGCCATGTTGGTCGCGTCTGTGGGGGTCCTCTCAGAAGGTAGCCAGGCCCTTGCGCAGCGGCTGCCCGTTCTGTTTCATGAGCCTCGCTGCCCCCCCGCAAGAAATACGTACGCAAGGAGTGCACGAACCGAACTTCCGCTACCTCCTTGCTGGCCGGTCCATTGTTACTACCGTCGCCCAGTCTTACGCAGCGCTGCTCGCTAACTTTGCGCATCGATTCCCACTGCGTAAGGGGGCGTGGAACTCGCTCAGCCCTGAGCGCGCAATCCGGCTGCTTCGATTCCCGCTATGGCGCAGGCTTCATCCATGTCGGACAGGTCGCCAGAAATCCCTACTGCCCCGATTGCGAGGCCTTCGGCATCGACGACGATAATACCGCCAGCGGCGGGCACAACCCCCGAAGGCGCAATCGGGCCAAGAGAGCTAAGAAAGGAAGCTCGTTCACCGGCCATGTCTCCGATCTTACGGGACGACATCCCGAGGAACAAGGCCCCTGCAGCTTTCCCGACTGCCAGTTGAAAACGACCGGTGGAAGCGCCATCCTGGCGATGATAGGCAATAACGTGGCCACCAGCATCCAGCACAACCACGCCGAGCGGCTTCAGCTTGAGCTCTTGTGCCTTGGCAAAAGCGGCGGTGATGACGGTCGTTGCCTGTTGGAGTGTGATACGGCTCATGCGTCTGTTCCTTTTGATGCGAGATGATGAAGTGTTGGCGGTACAGGGCCCCCGGTCGCCCAATCGAGCAACTCGACGGTATGTACGACCGGGGTGTGGGTGCGCTGGCCGATCTGCATCGCGCACCCAATGTTACCGGCAGCAATGACCTGTGCTTCGAGCCGGTCAATATTTGCGACCTTGCGATCGCCCAGTTGATCCGCGATTTCAGACTGCAGGATATTATAAGTCCCCGCCGAACCACAGCACAAATGGGCTTCTGCCGGTGTCAGAACGGCATAGCCCGCCTGCGTCAGAAGGCGCTTTGGTGCGTCTGTCACCTTTTGCCCATGCTGGAGCGAACAGGCCGCGTGATAGGCCACGCTCAGCCCGGTCGGGCGCGTTGCCGGCAGCCCCACTTCGTCCAGAAACTCGCTGACATCGCGGGCGAGCGTTGCGACCCGATCCGCCTTGGCTGCATAGACCGGATCATCGCGCAGCATGAAGCCATAATCCTTGATCGTCGTGCCGCAGCCGGATGTCGTGATGATGATTGCTGCCAACCCGCCGTTCTCGATCTCCCGCGTCCAGGCATCAACATTACGCCGGGCGGCTTCGAGGGCGGCTTCCTCGCGGCCCATATGATGTACCAATGCGCCACAGCAGCCTTCACCCGCCGCGAAGATCACGTCGTACCCACAGCGATTGATGAGGCGCACCGCAGCCGCGCGAAATTCCGGGCGCAGCGCTGGTTCGGCACAGCCCTGGAGGATTGCCACCCGGCCTTTGCTCTGGGAGGCGGGTGACGCCACAGTGGGCGCCTTGGCCTCAAGCGACCGTGGTGCGAGGTTGAGCATCGCGATGAGCGGGCGAAAGGCTCTGAATTGCCGGAGGACGGGCGTGAATGGTCGCGCCAGTGGCGCCAGCCGCAGGGCCAGTCGAAAGCGGTCGGGATGCGGCAGGATGGACGCCAGCAGCGCGCGATAGAAACGCTGAACCAGGGGCCGCCGATAGTGCTCCTCGATATAGGCGCGCGCGTGATCGACCAGGTGCATGTAGTGAACCCCCGAGGGGCAGGTCGTCATGCAGGACAGGCAGGACAGGCAGCGGTCGATATGCTTGACGACCTTTTCCGTCGGCACCCGCTCATTTTCGAGCATGTCCTTCATCAGGTAGATGCGCCCGCGCGGCGAATCCAGTTCATCGCCAAGGAGCGTGTAGGTCGGACAGGTCGCCGTGCAAAATCCGCAATGAACACATTTGCGGATGACCGACTCCGACGATTGCATGGCTGGATCGGCCAGCGTTTCGGGCGCGAAATTAGTCTGCATCGGTCGTCTCCTCACCCAGAAATCGTCCGGTCTCGAACAGACTGTCGGGATCGAAGGCGCGGCGTACTCGCGCCTCCAGCGCGGCAACGCCTGACGGGCGCGGATGATGTGCAGATAGTGTCGACCGCATCTCCAATGGCGCCCGGATCAGCATGGCGTGGCCTCCCGCTGCCTGGGCGATGGCACGAACAGGCGCCGCATCGCTGTCAACGGCAGCCCAAATCCGTCCCCCGCCCCAATCCAGCGACCAGCGGGCACCGTGCGGTGCGAGCTGTTCGATAATTTCAGGCGTCCGACCCGGAGGAACATGGAGACACCACAGCACCTCACCGCGAAGCGAAACGCCCGTGCCCGCATCCCGCCACAGGGCATCGGCCACTGTCGGATCAATGCGCTCCATCGCGCCATGATCGCCGAGCAATTGCGGCAACATCGCGCAGCGCGCCTCGACCGAGGGTTCAAAGCCTGTCACGCGAAACAGCGTGGTACCATCGGGATGACGCGCGGCGGCTGATACCTCCGCATGACTGCCAAGAGCGCTGGCCATGGCAGAGCAGGATGCGCGGCAATCCAGCCCCTCTATCGCAAGTGTGGCGGACACGCGCGGCCTCGGCAGAACTTTCACCGTCAGTTCTGTTATCGCGCCCAGCCGACCCCAGCTCCCCGCAAAAAGCTTCGACAGGTCGAAACCGGTCACGTTCTTCACGACCTTGCCACCCGCGACGAAAGTTTCAGCGCGCCCGGAAACGGCCGTGAAACCAAGCAGATGATCGCGTGCGCTGCCGGCCGTTATCCGCCCTGATCCGGCCACACCAGAGGCAATCACACCGCCGATGGTCGCCGCGCCTGACGCTTCTCCGAATATCGGACCATGATCGAACGGCTCGAATGCCAGCATCTGCCGTTCGGAGGCGACCAGCGCCTCGATCTCTGCCAGCGGGGTTCCGGCGCGCACGGTGAGGACCAGCTCGGCCGGATCATAATCGACCACGCCAGTGATTGCCGCGAGACTGATAACGCGTACGTCGCGAGGCGCGCCAATCAGCGCTTTGGTGCCGCCGCCACGAATTTCGACGCGAACGCCATCGCGTTTGGCGTCGGCGAGCGCATCGCACACATCCTGTGCGGATTGAGGCTTGATATCAGACATCAGAAGCGCGGGATGTCAGGAAAGCGCAGTTGTCCGCCATGCACATGGACGCGGCCCAGTTCGGCGCAACGGTGCAGTCGGGGGAAGACCTTGCCCGGATTAAGCAGCAACAGCGGATCGAAAGCGCATTTCAGGCGCTGCTGCTGGTTGAGGTCGGTTTCGCTGAACATTTCTGGCATCAAATCCCGCTTTTCCACACCCACGCCATGTTCGCCGGTCAACACTCCGCCCACTTCGACGCAAAGGCGCAATATGTCGTTGCCAAATTCTTCCGCCTTGTCGAGCTGCCCGGGCTGGTTGGCGTCGTACAGGATCAGCGGGTGGAGGTTGCCATCGCCTGCATGGAACACGTTGGCGACCCCAAGGCCGTAATGAGTCGAGAGCTCTTCCATCCGCCGCAACACATCGGGCAGGCGACGGCGCGGGATCGTGCCGTCCATGCAATAATAGTCAGGCGCAAGGCGTCCGACCGCCGGGAATGCAGCCTTGCGTCCGGCCCAAAAGGCGAGCCGCTCCTGTTCATTGTTGGACACGCGCCGGGTGACTGCGCCATTCTCGGCCGCTATGCGATCGATCTCCTCGATCAGATGATCGCATTCGGCGGCAGGGCCGTCCAGTTCCACAATCAGCAACGCGCCAACGTCCAGCGGATAACCGACCTTAACGAATGCCTCCGCGGCGTGAATGGCCGGCTTGTCCATCATCTCCATGCCCGCCGGGATGATGCCCTCTGCAATCACCTGGGCGACGCAGGCACCCGCCCGCTCCGCGTCGGGGAAACCCAGCAGGATGGCGCGCGCGGTCTGCGGCTTGGGCAGAATGCGCACGGTGACTTCGGTCACGACACCTAAAAGCCCCTCAGACCCGACAACCACCCCCAGTAGGTCAAGCCCGGCTGGATCGAGATGCCGGCCGCCTAGCCGGACAATCTCGCCGTCCATGAGCACCAGTTCCACGCCAAGCACGTTGTTGGTGGTAAGGCCGTATTTAAGGCAATGCACACCGCCTGAATTCTCAGCCACATTACCACCGATCGAACAGGCGATCTGGCTCGATGGGTCCGGCGCGTAGTAAAAGCCCCTGCCTTCTACCGCCTGCGTGATCGCAAGGTTTGTCACTCCCGGTTGGACGATGGCAATTCGTTCGTCATAGTCAATCTCTATAACTTTCTTGAATTTCCCCATACCGAGCAGAACCGCGTCAGCCAGCGGCAAGGCGCCGCCCGACAACGACGTGCCAGACCCCCGCGGCACAACCTTTACGCCTTCGGAATGACACCAGCGCAGCACGGCAGAAACTTGCTCTACCGTGTCGGGCAGAACGACCAGCATCGGGGGCTGGCGGTAGGCCGTGAGCCCATCGGATTCATAGGGGCGCAACGCATCGATTTCATCGATCACACCGTCACCCGGCACGATGGCGCGCATCGCAGCAATGATTGCTTCCCGCTTTTGAAGGGTAGCAATATCTGGAACAGGCATGGTGATCGACATCAGGCGTCTCCACCGCCGCTGAATGAGCGATGCCAAAGTTGGCAGCCCTCGAGCAAAGGGACGCGCGCCGGGTTCTCCCGCTCTACGGCCATGATGTTGCCACTCTCCCTAGCCATCGGGGAACGAGGCAAGTTGCCTTCCCAAAATCTCGCCTCTAAATTCATCTTCAGCCTTGTGATAGATATATAATTGAATGTTTTTCGCTCGTTAGCGGCCGTGCTATCGGCCATGCGAACGGCGTCGGGTCCAAGCTTTCCCGCATGCCAAACCAGATCTGGACGATACTGGCTCATCGATGGCGATCCGTCATGGAATCAGGATGTCGGCGCTGTTGTTTGCGACCGACCATCCGCATTCCGAGCGAACTTTCCCGTCCGATCAGGTTATTCATATCTTCGCTGCATTTGCCCGGTCGCATTCGACGCCCATGTGGTGGGATGAGATAGTTGACCAGAATAACATTGCCATTCACCCACTAATTAATCGGACGGGCTGGGAATTCCATTCCCGCAAGCGTATATTCGATCTCCGCAGCGGTCTCGTGCAAAAGCTCCAGCACGTCTGCCCTATCTTTTGCGGTCAACCGATTGCTTCGTGAAACCGAAACCGCCGCCTGAATTTGACCGACAGCCGAGCGCACGGGGACCGCGAGGCAGAACAACCGCTCAGCGGCTTCACCATTATCGACCGCATACCCATCGCCACGTACCTTTGCCAATTCCTCACGCAGGTGCTGTGGTCCGACGATGGTTCGCTCGGTTAGTGGCACGAACGGCCCATTGGAGAGGTACGCATCAAGCTCACGCTCAGACAATTCCGCTAGCAAAACCTTGCCTATCGCGGTGCAATAGGCCTCCATCTGCATGCCCACCTTGGTGAACAGTCTGCCGGCACCCTGCCCGGTTTTTATCCTGTAGGTGACCATCTCATTATCAAGCGTGCCAAGCTGAACGATCGCGCCGACCCGGGCAGCCAGACGGTGCAGCGCAGGACCTGCCACGTTGGCGATCATTTGCTTTTCATCGACTCTGCCCAGCAGGCGCAGCAGACGGTGACCGGCAGTGTGCTGGCCATTGGCTGACCGCACCAGATAGCCCTCAGCAACCAGCGTCGCGACTTGGCGATAGGCTGTCGACAGTGGAATACCCAGATCACGGGCGATCTCGGTCAGGCCGCGCTGGTCAGCAACAACCTCATCAAGCAGGGCGAGGCTACGCCTGACTACGGCGATCTGTGGCGTTCCCTTTCTCATACGATAAGAAAATAGCAGCCAGCGACACTGGTGCCAAGCAGTGCCGATCTATAACATGGATGCAGCAATGAGGAGGACACGCTCCATGACCTGCGTTACCCGAGACGCGATCGCGCTTGAGGTCGATACTACCGTGCTGATGGCTACCAACAGTGCCCTTACAGCGCACAACGGCTTGCTCAGCCACACCAGAGACAAGAACGGCACATCAGGCTGGTACTGGTTGAAGCGCGGCCATGACGGGAAATAACTATACCCCAAAAGTGGGCTTCATAGGTCTGGGCGACATCGGCGCTTCGATGGCGATGCGCCTGCACGAAACAGGCCACGAAGTGGCGGTGTGGAACCGCACTACTGCCCGCACACACCCCTTTGCAGCGCAAGGTTTCCCCGTCCCGCATTCTGCATCCGAACTCGCGACCATGTGCGATATCGTATGCCTGTGCCTTTCTTCGGCCGAGGCAGTGGCGGACGTCGTTTTCGGGCCAGATGGAATAGCCAGCGCAAGCGCTGCGCCACGGATCATTGTCGATCATTCCACCATTTCGCCCAAGGACACCCAGGCCCTTGCGCATCGCCTGTACACGCAGACAGGCACAACTTGGCTTGACGCGCCGGTTTCCGGGGGACCACCAGGCGCCCGGGCAGGCACTCTTGCAATAATGGTCGGGGGACGCCGCGAAGATTTTGAAACAGCCGCGCCTATCCTGGAAAGCCTCGCAAAGCGGCTGACCCATGTAGGTGACCTGGGGATGGGGCAACTCGCCAAGGCCAGTAACCAGATCATCGGCTTCATCACCACCGCAGCTATCGCGGAAGCATTTGCGTTTGCGGAAGCGGCTGGACTGTCCGCCAAGACGCTCTCAGAGGCTCTGACCGGAGGTTTTGCGGATTCCACCGTGCTGGGCGAATACAGGCGTGCGTCCGCTGCTGAGGAAATGGGCGGACTGAAAGGTCTGATCGAAGCCTATATGGAGCTGTCTCGCGGCTATATACGCCCGGATTATGCCGGCAAGATTGACATCCTCCATAAGGATATCGGTATCGCCGGAGCCATCGCCCAAGCCAATGGAACGCCGATCCCGCTGCTCCATCAGGTCGAAACATTGGGGCGCCTGCTACATTATCAGCGGGGCGCTAAAGCATAAGCCGATACAAGCCATTCGTTGCATTTAGACAGGAGACCATTACCGTCTAAAACGAATGGACTAAAGCAATTCAGGAGAGTTTGTGATGATGCGGTACAGTATGATCGACCGATCTAATGGGCCACGCGCCGCTACGCAGTCTCACGCGCGGGTGTCCGGCTAATGGTTGGCCTGGACTTGGGCCTGACCGGAATGCCCGCGATCGTGACCGGCGGCGGGGCTGGCATCGGGCGCGCAACAGCTCTTTTACTTGGTGAAGTCGGTGCCTCAGTCGCCGTCGTTGATCGGGACGGCGATGCGGCGCGTGCCACTGCAGAGGACATCATCAAGCACGGAGGAAATGCCATTGGCCTGACCTGCGATGTCGGTTGCGAGCAGGATGTCATCAAGGCCGCCGCCGACGCCGAAGCGGCTCTAGGCGTGATCCGTATTCTGGTGAATAATGCCGGTATTGGCGAATGGCGCGGCATCCTCGACATTCCGCTGGAAGACTGGAAGAATGTCGTGGACATCAACCTGACTGCCGTATTCCACTTCACGCAGGTCGTCACGCGGCGGATGGTGGATGCCGGCGTCAGCGGCGCGATCGTCAGTGTGGCGTCTGTTGCCGGCCTGACGGGCATAATGAACCGCAGTTCCTATGTCGCGTCGAAGCACGGGGTTGTCGGGCTGACTAAAACACTCGCGCTGGAGCTCGCACCTTATAATATTCGCGTGAATGCCGTCGCGCCCGGCATCGTCTCTACCAATCTGACCTCGAAGCTACTCGGCAATGCTGTCGGCGCTGCTCATTCGGCTGCCGTCCATCCATTGGGGCGGGTTGCCCAGCCAAACGAGATCGCAGACGCAATTGTCTACCTCGTTTCGCAGCGGGCCAGCTTCGTGACGGGTTCGGTCGTCAACGTGGACGGTGGATTTTTGGCAGGCCGGGAAGCCTGATTGGATCGCACGACGCGACCCACGGCAATACCGCAGCAATTCAGAAGGTAACATAGCGATGCATGATCAACAGTTTTCAGGAAAAATGGCGTTTGTCACGGGAGCATCCAGCGGCATCGGTCGAGCGATTGCCGAAGAACTCGGCGCTCGCGGGATGCAGGTTGTTGTCGCGGACATCGATTTTGTAGGGGCGGAACGCGTCGCTGCAGGCATCGAGGGAGCCTCTGCGATCAAACTAGACGTTCGCGACGAAGCAGGCTGGGTTGCTGCGCTGGACCTTGCAGAGGCACGCCACGGGCCGCTCGCCGTGCTGGTCAGCAATGCTGGCGTTATGGGCAGCACGACTCCTTTCACCGAAACGCCATTATACGCTTGGGAATGGTCCCGCTCCGTTAGCCTTGATGGCGCGTTCTATGGCCTTACCCATGGCGCACGTCGCATCCTCGCAGCGGGTACGCCGGGACACATCATTGCCACCTCCTCCATGTCGATCTTCTCGCCGACCGCGCGAACGGGCGTCTATGCCGCCATGAAGGCCGGGGTCGCGGTCCTCTGCGAAGCGCTGCGTGATGAAATGTCTGACCGCCCCATCGGTGTTTCCGTTCTTGTGCCTGGGGCAGTGAGAACGAATATCCTTGAATCCAATGCCAGCCGCTCGCCAGACGGTCGCCCAGTCGGAGAAAATCTGGACGAACTTACCGAAATGCTTCGGAACGGGCTGGACCCGGCCCAAGTGGCCAAACAGGTCGCGGATGCTCTCGGCACCGATAAATTCTGGCTCTTTACCCATCCGGAACTGGAACATCGCATCGACACCCTATTTGCCGAGATGAAAGCTGCGCTTCACGGAAACTGACCTGATCTATTCAGTCGGCACGGTGTACGAAGGCCGAGAAGAGTCGAGGTAGTTGCAGGTGCCAATACTAAAATTGTAGCGATACCCGAATGGTAAAACCCGCAAAATACGGGGCCGGTATTGTCCAATTGGGAGAAGGAGTTTGGTTGATCAGCCGCCACATCGGGACAGGATCGACCCTGCTGGCACAGTAGCGGCAGGATCACCGATTTCTGCGCCCAGAGGAAGGATACTGTGGCGGCCCTCCCCGGAGGATATGGAACGCTCCAACATAACCGCGCTTATGCGGTGGTTGACCGACAAGCGCAGCCTGTCCTTCAGCAACTATGCCGAGCTTTGGGAATGGTCAATCCGCGACCCGGCGCAATTCTGGGGTGCGCTTTGGGACTATTTCGGCATCGAAGCTAGCGCAGCCTATAAAGCAGTCCTGCACGGCGATGCGATACGAGACGCGAGATGGTTTCCCGGCGCGCGGTTGAACTTTGCGCAACATCTGCTGCGGCATGAAGCCCGCCGCGCAGATCAGACGGCGCTCATCTGCCATGCCGAAGATGGCAGCCGATCCGACTGGAGTTGGTCGAAACTGGGTTCAACCGTACGGCAAGTCGCAACCGGATTGCGGGCCATGGGAATTCAGCCCGGTGACCGGGTCGTTGGGTATGTGCCCAACATCGCATAGGCTGCCGTCGCCATGCTTGCTGCCACGGCGATCGGCGCGGTCTGGTCCAGCTGCAGCCCTGAATTCGGGGCGGCTGCCGCCATTGACCGGTTTGGCCAGATCGAACCGAAAGCGCTCCTGGCTGTTTCGCAATATCGCTATGCGGGCAAGGACCATGACAGACGTGCAACGCTGAACGAAATCATCGGTGCATTACCGTCCCTCGAACACGTCATAGTAATCTCGGACAATACTGATCGGCTTGCCTCAGAACATTGCGACGCATCTACTTGGACATCTCTCACCGCGACACCTGCTCCTGCGTCTGAAGCGTTTCGGTTCGAAGCTGTGCCAGCGGATCATCCGCTCTGGATCGTCTACACATCGGGAACCTCGGGTCCACCCAAAGCCATCGTGCACAGCCATATCGGTGCACTGCTAGGCACGATGAAGGATCTCAGCTTCCATATAGAAGTATCTGACCAATCAGTACTATTCTTCTACAGTACTACCAGCTGGATCGTCTGGAACCTCATGCTAGGCGGCCTGAGCCTAGGCGCACCTGTTGTGATCTACGACGGCAGCCCGTTCCATCCTGATATCGACAGGCTTTGGGCGATTGCGGAACAATCGGGCGCGACTGTATTCGGCACCAGCCCCGGCTTCATTTCAAGGATGATGGACAAGGACTACGTTCCCGTTGCCCATCATGCGCTCACGCGGCTCGAAGTGGTTGTTCTGGCAGGGGCCGTGGCGGAGGAGGCTGTCTGTAGTTGGCTGGTGACAGCGCTTCCGTCGAGCACGAGAATCGTTTCGCAAGCGGGGTCAACCGAGATTTGCGGTGGTTATGCGGGCGGCGTGCGATTGCTGCCGACCCGCGCCGGGGAACTCTCCGCTCGCATGCTCGGGATGAATGTGGAAGCATTCGACGCAAGCATGAAACCAGTGAGGGAGCACCCCGCCGAACTCGTCATCTGCTCTCCTTTCCCCAATGCCCCGCTATACCTGTGGAACGACCCAAACGGCGTGCGGCTTGCTGAAACCTATCTTTCCGAGGTGCCCGGCAAGTGGAGGCAAGGGGATATCATTACCATCTTCGAGGACGGCGGATGCCGGGTTTCCGGTCGCTCGGATGCCACTATCAAGAGGCATGGCGTACGGATCGGTAGCAACGAAATCTATCGAGCACTCATCGGCGAAAGCCTGGTCACCGATGCGATTGCCGTTTGCCCCTCGGCAGGCCACTTTCGCGCCCAGCTGCTGCTATTCGTCCGACTTGCGGGAGGGCGTACGCTGGATGACGAATTGCGCACTCACATCGCAGATTTGGTCGCGCACAAGCTTAGCCCGCGCCACGTGCCGGACCTGATCCTTGAAGCGCTTGCCGTGCCGTACACCGCGACGGGTAAGCGACTGGAAGTTCCCCTCCGCCAGATGCTTGAAGCCCACATTGAAACGGGTCAATTCGCTTCGGCGCTGCAACACGATCCCGATACGGCCGCTTGGTACATAGCATTTGCTCGCGAGCATTCGAGCAAACAAGAAGAACGCGCTTGATCACAAGGCGAGGGACCGCGCGAAGCTAGCAGGCTCCCGCCTAGCTTCCCTGAAGTCGGCGCTACTCCTCAGCGACCTGTCCAGCGAGTCGTGCGCTTCTCCCTGAAGGCACTCTCGCCTTCACGCGTGTCTTCGAGTTCCAAGATGTGTTTGAACCACGTCATCGAAAGCTCGTACAGTTCCTGCTTTCTAGCGGCAGGCTCCACGGCCGCCCGAGCCACCGCCTTTGTGGCCCGGATCGCGGCGGGAGCGGCCCGCAGAATGGCCTCTGCATATTTGCGCGCGACATCGAGACTGGTGCCTGCGGGAGCCACATCGCTTACCAAACCCCAATGTCGCGCCGTTTGCGCGTCCATCATCTCGCCGGTCAGCAAATACCGCATCGCCACATGCCAAGGCATGCTCACAGGTAACAGATTCGCCCCGCCCCCAAGTGCTGCAAATCCAACGAGTGGCTCCGGCAGACCAAATTTTGCCTTTTCGTCCGCTATGATCAGGTCGCAAGCGAGGGCAAGCTCAAAGCCGCCGCCCAGAGCCAGGCCGTTCGCCGCGGCGATGATCGGCTTGTCCATAGTATTCCGGCGCGAAAGCCCTGCCCAGCCCGTCTCCGGCATACCGGCTTCCATGTCGTCGGCAAGATCATGACCGCTACAGAAGGCGCGACCCGCCCCGGTGACGATTGCCACGCGCAGGGAATTGTCGGCCTCATAGAGGTCCCACAGCGCCGCAAGTTCATGACACGCCTTTGCTGTCAGCGCGTTCAGCTTCTCGGGCTGGTTCAAAGTGATCGTCAGGATGTGACCATCGCGATCGGAGTCGATCATTGACATAGGGTGTTGTCCTTTGTGGAGGCTCTCCGTCAAATGACCGCGGGTCGGACATCTTCGGAATCGCTTGGAATTGCATTCAGCGCCGAACGTTCGATAACATCCCAGGCGTTGAGGCATGGTGCATGCCTATCCGCCACACGCCGCCGTCTTCGACGAAAGTTAAGGTAATGCGTACTGTCAGCAAGGTTGCGCCGATCGAAAAATGGACCATGCCGGCAACCGCCGCAGTCGTGCCCGACAACCGTACAAGGACAAGATCGTCAAATCTGGCACTGGCCGACCCTTCCGCAGGCAGTGCAGCGAAGTAGTCCCGGATGGCGTTCCGTCCCGACAGCAAGCTGTCGCTCGATCCATAGAGCACGGCATCCTCGCGATAGAGCGCCGCCAGTGCATTGCAGGCGCGTTTGGCAAAGTGATCGGACCAGGTCGATAGGACGTCCAGCGGCCCCGATGATGTCATTGTTGCGTGACCAATTCCAAGCCAAGGAGAGACGTTCCCAAGCATCAGAAAAGATGAGTACCCATGAGTCAACGATAAAGCGTGAGATGCCGCGATGGGCTATCGGAGTGACGCCGACATGTTATTGGGCGCTGTCCCAACTCTCTTTTGGTCTCCATCCAGTTTGCTTAAGCGAAGCACGCCGTTGCCGAAACAACGCGAGGAAGTCCTTAGACTAAGCTTGCGGTAATTTGAGGGCGGATCGGGTGAACCGCAATCACATCGGATTGACGATGGGTGCCACAGCCGCGCCGAGCTCCGCTGCGGACCGCTGTAGCATCGGTACAAACCGGCGCATCCGCGCGAGAGATCCGCCCCCCCCGTCTTTAAGGACCACCGTGCCGATTGCGGCCACCGGAGGGAAGTCGGCGTTAGGCACTACGACGGCAACCGATTGGGCATGTGCCGTCCAACCGCTGAACGAGTATGCGCAACCTTCTTCAGCGATTGTTTCCATTTCCTTTAAGAGGTCTGCACGCTGGTTCGCATCGAATGAATTGAGCCGCGTCAAACTCTCGTTCACCAGCTCAGCGCAATTAGGCTGGTGCGCAAGCAAGGCCTTTCCACTCGCGGTGTAGACCGCGGGCACACGAAGTCCGGAGCGCGCAGCCGTGGAGAAGCGAACCACAGGGTCGATCTTGTCGACATACAGGATATCGCTGCCGTGCAAGATCGACAAGAATACGACCTCGCCCGTCTCGGCGTTTAGATTGCGCAACACGGGATGTGCCGCACGTCTGAGGCGGCTCCGCTCTGCGATCACCGAACCCTGTTCCCACAACTTCAACGTTGCAAGATATCGACGCGTACGAGGCTCTTGGGCTACATAGCCGGTCGCGGCCAGCGTCTTGAGCAGGCGGTGCATGTTGCTTCGCCCGATCCCTAGGATATCGCTCAGCGCAGAGACGCCCAATGGCTCGCTAGCCTCAGCCAAGCATTCCAGAATACGCAGTCCCTTGACTAACGTCGTATCGAGCCGTTCCGACGCGCCTTTTTCGTCACCCTGTTCGCCCTGACCCATTATGCAATCTCCTTGACTGTGCACAAGGACATACTCCAATGAAAGTCAATATGCGTCCAATTGCCGTCGGTCTGACCTTCCCCCTTCAGACAAGCGGCGCATGGTTACAGCCGTTCTTGAGCATTCGCGAACATTTTCGAATACGCTTGTCGTGTCGGTCAGCAATTATCCCCTACATTGCAGCCTGCACGACTACGTTCCACGCGGTGCCGCCCAATTACTTCGTTCGTGCCGAAGCGCATTTCCTAAATGGCCGCAGCATAGTCACGTCAATTATCGGAACGGCAGGCGTCTGGAAGGCAGAAGGCCGCAATGAGTGGTGCGGTGTCGCACCCTACACTGCGACCGCAGGCTTGAAGCGGGGAATCGCGATCCCATCGTCGACCTCAATCTTGAGTTCCAGCGGCTGGTCAATCTCCAGCGCCTCAGGATCAGCCACATCAACGATATTGCTTGCGAACCGAGGGCCTTCTTCCAATACTACGATGCCAACCGTGTAGGGGACGCGACTCTTGTAAGCCTCGCCGTAAGGACGGTAATAGACGACCCAGGAATAAAGCGTTGCCCGCCCCGAAGCTTCTTCCCAAACCAAGTCCGGCTTCAAGCATCGCGGGCATTCCTCACGCCCTGGAAGAAAGGCGTGATTGCAATTTTGGCAGCGCTGAAACACCAGCTTGCCGTCCTTGGCGGCATCCCAAAATGGACGTTGGACCGGACCGTCGTCCGGTAGCGGCAGCAGTGAAGGATCCCGATCCATGGTCAACGACCGATGATCAGCGTTCCGTGCGTTTGCATGATCCCTCCCTGTGTGCTGATGATACTGTTTCTGACATTTTTAACCTGATTTGCTGCGGTGCCACGCACTTGGCGGATTCCCTCCAAAACCATCTGCATGCCTGGCATGCCTGTTTCCGAGAGCAGTCCGCCTGCGGTGTTCATGGGGATTTCGCCGTCCAGGCCGATTGCACCCTCTTCGACATAGCGCCCGCCATGGCCCTTCGCGCAAAAGCCGTAATCTTCGAGTGTGATGATCGGCACGATTGAAAAGCAGTCATAGAGCTGAGCCGTATCCATATCCCGCGGTCCGAGGCCGGCCATCTGAAACGCCATCGCCGCCGATGTCGCGGCCATAGTTGTGGTCAGATCATTCCGCAGTTCGACGTTCCAGCTTTCTTGGCCGGCGCCGAAGCCAAGGATCGGAACCGGATCAGGAACCCCGAGTTGCTTGGCGCGCTCCGCACTCATAAGCACCAAAGCGGCACCGCCGTCGCTGACCAGAGCGAAGTCGTCGCGTCGGAACGGCGAGATCAGGAATGGCTTTTCCAAATACTCATCAATGTCCAGAGGCACACGGAGCTGCGCATTTGGGTTTGTAGTTCCGTTGCGCCGCCCATTCACGGGAATGGCACCCAACTGGCGTTCTGTTGTGCCAAATTGTTTCATGTGGCGCCGCGCAACCATCGCGTAGCTCGCCGCTGCCGCCACATAACCGAACGTGGCCGTATCGCCGAGCGCAGCGCTATACGATGCCGCACTGAAGGACTTCGGATTATCGGAGAAGGTGACGACCGCAACATCGCACAAGCCAGCCTCGATCAAAAAGCTCGCATAGGAAATACAGCCGGTGACCGCTCCGCCGCCCTGATCCCAAGCCATGCCGAATTTAGGCTTAAGGCCCATTGCTTCGGCCACTTTCTGCCCGGTCATCATGCCTGGAAGGGAAGTCGGCGGCTTAACCAGCAGCGCATCGACAAGATCCTTTTCGATGCCTGCATCCTCAAGCGCGTTACGAACCGCCTCCACTACCAAGGAAATGGTCGTGCGGCCCGGAAGGCTGCCAAACTTCGTTTGACCCATACCCGCGATGACGACCTTACCTCGCATCTGTGCCTCGCATAACCTTCTCCTGATACTGGTGCCAACGCTTCTGAACTATGGCAGTTCACGCACTCGGACTATTGCTCGGTGATAGCCTCACATAACGGCCCACCCACTCATCCGAGCATGATCTCACCGCATGTTTCACAGATACACCGATTCTAAAAATCACTTATACATGTAAATATAATTTCATTAATATAGATTAATACCTACTACTGCAATAAATATCTCGTTTATATTGAATATATAAATAACAACTATCAATATACACATTTATATAAAAACACGAGTTAACCTAATCTATTTGATAGATACTCTGATCTATCGGAATTCTTGTAATTATATATTGCCGAGACGCATGGCAATAGCGTGGTCGTACTGAGCACCATGCGCTGCGTCCAGCAACGCCAGCCGTTATGCAGCCGATAGCGCGATATCGTATTTTGCCGTCGTTTTCGCCGCGACTTCCTTCGCAGTTACGCCGGGTGCCAGTTCTATAAGCCGGAAAGACGAATCGTCGTCGGCACGCTGGAACACGCACAAGTCAGTGATGATCATGTCGACTACATTCCTGCCGGTCAGCGGCAAGGTGCATTCGGGTATAAGCTTCGGGCTGCCGTCCTTGGACGTGTGCTCCATGACGACGATGATCTTCTTGACCCCGGCGACGAGATCCATCGCGCCACCCATGCCCTTGATCATCTTGCCCGGGATCATCCAGTTGGCGATGTCGCCCTTCTCGCTCACCTCCATCGCGCCCAGCACCGTCAGGTCGATATGCCCGCCGCGGATCATGGCGAAACTGTCGGACGAGCTGAAATAGCAGCTGTGCGGCAACTCGCTGATCGTCTGTTTGCCTGCATTGATAAGGTCCGGGTCCTCGTCGCCCTCAAAGGGGAAAGGACCGATGCCAAGCATACCGTTCTCGGACTGCAGGGTCACCTCCACCCCATCGGGAATGTGGTTCGCGACGAGGGTAGGAATGCCAATGCCCAAGTTTACGTAAAATCCATCGCGCAACTCCTTCGCAGCGCGCGCAGCCATCTCATCCCGGGTCCAGCCTTTCATCCGGTCGTCATGTTTGGTCATCAGGCCGCCTCCCTCTGGCGAACGGTACGAAATTCGATCTTCTTGTCATTGGACGCACCGACAATCATGCGTTTCACATATATGCCAGGAAGGTGGATACTGTCAGGGTCGAGGCTACCTGCGGGAACCACTTCCTCGACTTCGGCGATGCAGATCTTCGCTGCAGTCGCCATTGGCTGATTGAAGTTGCGTGCGGTCTTTCGAAAAATGACATTACCGGTTTCGTCAGCCTTCCATCCTTTAATGATGGCAAGGTCGGCAAAGATGCCACGCTCCAAAATATATTCCTGTCCGTCGAAAACCTTGACCTCTTTGCCATCCGCAACCTGTGTGCCTACGCCAGTTTTGGTATAGAATCCCGGTATGCCGGCTCCGCCTGCGCGGCAGCGCTCCGCCAATGTGCCTTGAGGGCAGAATTCCACTTCCAGTTCGCCCGAAAGATATTGGCGTTCGAACTCCTTGTTCTCGCCAACATAGGAACTGATCATCTTCTTCACCTGGCGGCTGCGGAGCAGCTTCCCCAAACCTTCACCATCGATACCGGCATTGTTGGACGCGATGACGAGATCCTTCACCCCAGAGTCCCGGATGGCATCGATCAGCCCCTCCGCGATGCCACAGAGCCCGAAGCCCCCGGCACAAATCTGCATTCCGTCGAACAACAGCCCTTCCAGCGCCGTGGCGGCATCAGGGTAAAGTTTATTCATGGCATATCCTCTTCAATCGGACCGACCGGCGATCACATCGACGTTGCGCCGGACTTGTCTTGCCTGGATCGCAACCTAACCGTTGCCCGTCGCTGTGAAACGACATGATACTTGGCAGGACGGTGCTCTCCGGCGAGGCAAATCTCTGCAACCTTCACTTCCCCTGAAAGTTGGGCTTGCGCTTCTCGGCAAATGCCTTGGGTCCTTCTACGGCATCTTCCGTGTTGAACAGGTAGGACACGAACGATTGTTCGAAGCGAAGTCCAAGCGACAAGGGCAGGTCCATCGACCGCAATGCCAACTCCTTCGCCGCTTGTACGGCTAGTGGTGCGTTGGCTGCGACCCTTTCGGCATATTCCATGGCCTTTGGCAGAACATCCTGCCAGGTTGGCACAACCTCGTTGATGAGCCCCCAGCGTTCGGCCTCATGTGCGGTTATGGTGTCCCCCGTGAGCAGCAGCCGCATGGCCACGGCATACGGCAATTGCTTGATAAGGCGTTGGGTCCCGCCGTTAGCAGGCACGCCGCCACGCTTTACCTCCGCCACGTTGAATGTTGCGCTTTCGCAGGCAATGCGCATGTCGGTCGCCAGCATCAACGTGACCCCGCCGCCCAGACAGTAGCCGTTAATCGCGGAAATGACTGGCTTCCAAACTTCCAGGCCGCGATTGAGGAGCATGTCGTTCTGAGTCTTGAAGAACTTGGAAGCTGGCGCTCTTTGCGTCCAGACGGCCGACTTCAGGTCAGCGCCGACGGTGAATGACCGGTCTCCGGCACCAGTCACTACGGCAACGCGAACATCATCATCGTCACGAACACGGGACCAAGCGTTCGTCAAACCTTCGTAATGCTCGGGGTCCATTGCGTTCATCCGCTCAGGACGATTGATCGTGATAAGGGCAACACCTTCTTTACTGAGCGAAAAGTCGATCGACATGGATTTCCTCCTTAGTGGAATGTCATTCTGAATAATAGAACATTTCTAATTGGCCAAGCGAAATGTGCCGTCCCTGCGGCTTGCTCCGCGCCAATGCGCAAAACAACACAACTGCGTTAAGGCACCTGCCAGACTGTCGCTTCAACAACGCCCGGGCTGATCGATCATTATATTGCCTCTAAGGTTCGCTGCGTTCGTCGACCGACTTGTCAGCAAATTGAGGAAAGTGTTCGCTCACGCCCGGACCATCAGTGCGCCAGCCATAACAGCGGTCTAGGAAACCAGGGCGATCGCCACTCGCCCTTACATGATCCAACTCGCCGCCCCCCTCCGGGTTTTTCCCCCAGCCCATAGTCTGATAAAATGTTGTGGCTGCTGGAACCAGGAGGTCCATGAGATGCGTGCAGGCATGCCGATGGCCGATTCGAGCACGCGCCTCCTTCTGCCAACCGGAAACAAAGCGAACGCCGATGAGTTCATGCAGGTATTCACGGGCGTCCTGACACGCAAGCATTGGGGTCGTGGCCATCTCCGATTCGATTGCCGTGATTGTTAGCTGGTCATCGACGGTAACCCGAAGCTTCATGTCATGCACGGCGGCACCGGCCTTCTGAGGGCCGCGAGTGATCTGCACGAAATCGATGCATTTCGTGTCACGCAGACTCGCCTCGACCTCCCATTGACCATCAGCGCGCAGGTAGCCGTCGCAACGCACTGATCGCTGATGCAACATCTTGCGCGGAGCCGCTGGGGGAAACTGCGTCGGTTCCATCGTCATTCCTTTAACTATTCTAGTACCGGCCCGCACAGCTATCTCGTTGCAGAAAAAGCCAGAATTGAGGCGACACCCGCGGCAACCTGATGAGCGATCGCGTGCGAAGAGTCGCGTCAGTCTGCGGATGGGCGGGGGAGCAACTATCTGCGCTCTCAGTTTTATCAGCCCTGCCCCGCTTACCCAAGCTTCTGAAGCATTCTGGAACGCCCGTCACCGGAACAAATGCCGATGACGGGGCCCCAGCTTATTCGTGCCTTGGCTACCTGCTGCCTGTTGTCTGCGCACGGGCAGCCAAAACATCAGAAGCCCACGTTATCGCCGCCCTTCGTCTCAAGCATGGCCCGCGCTTCTTCCGGTGTGGCCAGGTCGAGACCCAGTTCTTCGAGGATACGACGGCTCTTGGCGACCTGTTCCGCATTTGAAGTCGCCAGCTGGCCTCGGCCCAGAAAAAGGCTGTCCTCAAGGCCGACGCGGACGGAACTGCCGAGCAGGGCGCCGAAGGTCGTCAGCGGAATCTGGTGACGACCCGCAGCGAGTACCGAGAATAGATAGTCGTCGCCAAACAGGCGTTCCGCGGTCGCCATCATGAACTGCACGTTTTGCGGGTCTGCCCCGATTCCGCCGAGAATTCCGAAAACGCCCTGAACAAAAAACGGCGGCTTCACCAAGCCCTTGTCCACGAAATAGGCAAGGTTGTAGAGATGCGCAACATCGTAGCATTCGAACTCGAACCGGGTTCCCAGGTCACCCAGCTCACGCATGCCGCGCTCGATCTGCGCGAAGGTGTTGGATGCGATGAAATCCCTGGTCATCTCGATATACGGCTGCTCCCAGTCGTATTTCCACTCCGTAATCTTCTCGGCAACGCCGGCGACATTGAAGTTGATGGAGCCCATGCTCATCGTGGCGACTTCAGGCTTGGCCCAAATGGCCGGGGCCAACCGTTCGTCCATCGACATGCCCAGTCCGCCGCCGGTGGTGATGTTGAGGATGGCGTTGGACTGCTGCTTGACCCGCGGCAGGACCTGGCCGAACAGCTTCGGATCCTGGGTCGGCTTGCCGTTCTCCGGATCGCGCACGTGGAAGTGGATCATCGCCGCTCCCGCCTCCGCCGCAGCGATGGCTTCGGCCGTGATCTGGTCGGGCGTGATCGGCAGATGGGGTGACATGGACGGAGTGTGGACCGATCCGGTTACCGCACAGGTCATGATGACTTTTTTAGACTTTCTCATGTTTATTTCCTTTCAGGTGGCAGAGCTTAATTTTGTGGGAGTGTGACAACTCAAATTCGGCAGCGTGTTCACATGCGACTAACCAGAAGCATTCCCTGCGATAGTTTCAGTTCATCATCGCGACGTCAGTCGCCCGCTCGCCGACAAACGGGTTGCGACCATGACCGATCTGCAAATTGTCGACGATCATCAGGTCGCCGGTTTCCCACTGCCACGCGATCGTCGCGTCATCGACCACCCGCAGCATCGCGGTTTCCTCCTCGTCATTCAGTGCTTCGCCATTGCCCAACAGAATATCGCTAGGGATTTTCTGCGATGCGCGGAGCTTTATAGCGGACTCGCTCTTTTCGCGCGTCGCTCGCTGGTCCGGATTCGTGTGGATCGCGCTACGATAGATCATCTCGCCCGTTACCGGGTGGCGGACAAAGGCTGGAAGCCGACTGTAGACTGTCAGGCTATTATCGTCGTGCCAATGTGGCTCCATCCCACGCTTCGCGCACACCTCGTTCACTTCTTCGCGCGAGTCCGTGTAGAAAGCGAAGTCCCAGCCGCGGCGATCCATAAGCTCGGTTTCGACCATCGATCCGGTCGGTGGAGCGAAGTTGCGGACAGTCAGAATACCCGAGCTAGCAAACCTCTCGCGAAGTTTTTCCGGAATGTTGGCCGAAACCCTGCGCATATCGGCGATTATCGTTTCACCGCCCTTTTCCGCAACCTTTCGCGCGAAGAACGCCAGGCGCGGCGGATAATCCCGGACGTAGAACATCTCTTGATGAATCTGGATCGTTTGCTCGCCCGTTCGTTGGGTTGCTTCGTAAACACCCTTGTCAAGAGGGCGACGTGCGGCCGCACCGCCCTTATAGTTGCCCTCATAAGCAGGAAAGCATGCCACGATAGTCGCAAAGTCTGCGGAAGTGCGAACCGGAAAACCTCGCAGCACGATCGCGCCATGTTCGATAATCAGCCGGTCCAATTCCGGTCGTTGCTCGGTCACCCAAGCTGCGACATCGTCAATAGTATCTAAAGCGCCTGCCTTCGATTCTATAAACACGGGCGGCAGATCATCCAGCGGGATCGACGCACAAACCCGCGGACCAAGGCTGGCCGATAACGGCGACATTTTCACAGTTCTTAAATCTACGGCCACGGCATCGCTCCAGATACGTCTGACTATTCCTCTAAAGATCCATAGGTTCGGCTGAGACGCCGCAGCACCGCTTCCCACTGGATAGCCGCACTGGCCGAACCGAGATCTCCCCGGACCACTTTCTGCGTGGATTCGAGATGACTTTTCTCCAGCAACAGGACATTATCCATACCACTCGCCATAGCGTCGATCTGAATACGGCACGCGGTCTCCAACCTGAAGATATTGGCGAAAGCGTGGGCGACCGAGCGGCCACAGGCGAGCAGCCCATGATTGCGCAATATCATCAGGTTGTTTTCGCCGAGGTCATCGATCAGGGACTGGCGCTCAGCGAAATCGACCGACGGCGCCCAGAAATCGTGATAGCTGACCTCTCCCAGAATGGCGGCATGCTGAGAGAGCGGTAGCAGACCACAGGCCATCGAGGCTACGCCAACACCTGCTCTCGTATGGGTATGGACAATCACATCGACATCATGCCGAACGGAATGGATGGCGCCGTGAATGACATACCCCGTGGAATTTATGCGATAATCGCCTTCTGGGGCGAGAATTACCCTGCCATCCAGATCAACCTTGTATAGATTCGCCGCAGTGACCTCGTCATACATCAAGCCGTATGCGTTCAACAGAATATGATCGGGTTCATCCGGGACTCTGGCCGTGATGTGATTGGCGATCATGTCGGTCATGCCGAACATGTGAATGGCGCGGTAAAGCGCCGCTAGATCCAATCTTTTCTTCCATTCAGCATCGCTGACCTGATGGCGTATGCGCGCGCCGGCACCTGATAGGACGTTCACTCTACTCCCCCTGTAAAGGAAGCACGTGGCGACATGAACGGCCGACTTTGCTGCGTCGCGCCAGAGACATGATGCTCGCGACGACACACCCCACCGGATACTCTCGTAAGCGAGGCGGGACATTCGCTCACTATGACGCCGCCGCCAGACGCTCGTTGATGCGGCTCTTGGGAATTCCCATTATAAAGACAAGTGCCGCCACCACCACGACAACACTCAGCATAACCAACGCAATCGAAAAGTCGCCTGTTGCAACGCGCAGCTGGCCGATCGCCATCGGTGTGACAATCGCTGCGCTGGCACCGGTCGAGGTAAGCATCGCGATGCCAGCAGCGCGTGCACGGTCGGGCAGGAAGGCTGCGAAAATGCCAGTCAACAGTGTCCCGCCCGCAAAGCTGCAACACATGGCAACGGTCTGAAGCACGATCACCAGCAACGGGCTCAGCGGCAGCACCGCAAGAAGCGATAGCGCTGAAGCGCCGATCAGCAGGGTTGCAAAAAAATGCCAGCGACGCTCACGCATTTTGTCAGATCGCCGTGCAAAAAGATACATCGCGGCGATCGAGACAAGCGGAGGGGCGGCTGAAAGAAAGCCAATGCCTGCAACCGACGCTATTCCCGCATCACGCAAAAGCAAGGGCGTCCAGAGCGACGCGCCAGTAAGCGCGTAAGCACCGAATATGACGAAGGCGAGCATGTAGAATTGCGGGTCACGAAACAGACTACCAACGCCTTCGCGCCCGTTTGGCGACTGAACACCGTGGTCGGCAGCGAGGTCGACGCGAATAGCCGCCTTCTCGGCCGGTGCAAGCCATTGAGCGTCGTCAGGCCGATCTGTGAGAATGAAAATGGCAGCGAATCCGAGGAAAACTGCTGGCAGACCTTCGAGCAAAAACATCCACTGCCAGCCATGAAGACCGGCAACCCCTTCCATGCCGACAATGATAGCACCCGAGAGCGGCGACCCGATCGCACTGGCGAGTGGCATGCCGATCATGAACATTGCGGTGATGCGCGCCCGATATGCAGACGGAAACCAAAGCGTGATGTAAAGCAACACGCCCGGATAGAAGCCCGCTTCCGCAATCCCCAGCAGAAACCGGACGAGGTAGAACTGCGTCGGTGTTGTTACGAACATCGTGCACGAGGATACAATGCCCCACAAGGCCATGATGCGCAGCAACGTTTTGCGTATGCCGACACGTTCGAGAAGTACGTTGCTCGGCACCTCGAACATCACATAGCCAAGATAGAATATGCCGACACCGATCCCGTAAATCTCGGCAGTAAAGCCCAGATCGCTCTCCATCCGGAGTTGCGCCATACTGATGTTGGTTCGATCGATGGCGTTGATCACATAGGAGATGATCAAAAACGGCATCAGGCGCCAGGCAATGCGCCGGTACATTGCGACCCGGTCAACCGGTTCGACATCGAAGGATTGTTCGTCCCGTGCCTTAGATGTGCTAGCGGCAGCGCTCGACATTTTTGGCGGTCCTATGTTACGTCAGTGACGATTGAGCACCGCAGCTTATCTGTTGCCGCAGCCAGCGAAGCCAACTGCACCGGTCGCAAAATTGCGAGAGCGGCAAACTCTGCCCGCGCGCGTTTGCCAGGGACACGAGGCAATACCTTCGCCCACGCAAAACGATCCTTTGAGGAGATGCGTGATACGCAAGAAACAGACTGCATCTCCCCTCCCAATCCTTCTGTTATGTGGAAGAAAATTCTATGTGATAGAACTAACGAACTCGGTCAATGGTGGCAGCGGCCATTCGCAAACCCAAGCTTATTAACACGTAGCCGTTACCACCGGTTGCCAGAGACGCAGATCTCATCGATCCCACTGTGTGGACCAGCAACCGGCGGTTGAAGCTACCTTGGCCGAGCGCCTGAACTCCCCCACCTTCATGATACCGAAATTGGACGACGTTCGGGACCAAGCTGCATTCGGGCAATTAGCTGCGGCTTCCTAGCAGTTCGCGAGCAACCACCATCCGATGCACCTCAGACGGCCCCTCACCAATCCGCTTGATGCGAAGCTCCCTGTACCACCGCTCGAGCGGCATCGCCTGAGTCACGCCCAGTCCGCCGAACATCTGGATACAGCGATCGACGACCCTGCCAGCCGTCTCCGTGGCCGTTACCTTGGCGATCGAGCTTTCCAGTTTGAATGGCTGGCCGAGATCGCCCTTCCACGCCGCCTGATAGGTCAGCAGCCGTGCAGCCCGGATCTCCATCTCGCTATCGGCGATCATCCACTGGATCGCCTGCTTGTCGGCGAGCGCCGACTTGAACACATGCCGCTGTTTGACCCATTCGATTGCAAGCTCAAGCGCGGCTTGGGCGGTGCCCAAGCAGTTGGCCGAATAGGCGATCCGATTGTCGGCGAGAAATCGGTCAGCGAGCTTGAACCCTTCCCCTTCCTCGCCCAGCCGCTGGCTCGCAGGGATGCGGCAATCGGTGAAGTAGACTTCGTAGGGTGAGTAGGAACGGATGACCTTGATCTCGTTGAACGACAAGCCTGGCGTGCCGTTTTCAACGATGAAGGCCGTGATGCCCCGGCGGTCGGCGGCATCGCCAGTGCGGGCGAAGACGATGCCCCAGTCGCGGTTGGCCGCATCGGTGATCCAGGTCTTGCTTCCGTTCAGCACATAGTCGTCGCCGTCGCGCACAGCGCGGGTCTTGATCGCCCGGGCAGGATCGGAACCGCCAGATGGCTCGCTGATCGCGATCCAGGCCTTGCGCTCACCCTTAACGGTAGGCACGCCCCAGCGCTGGATCTGCTCGTCGTTGCCGCACCAGATGATGTCCGGCGGATCGTCGCCGAATGCCCCGCCGCCCCAGGTATAAGAGCCCATGCGGCAGCGCGCACCCTCTTCGGCGACGACCGCCTGGGCCAGCAGGTTGAGACCGGCACCGCCATATTGCGCAGGGGCGCGAAATGCGTAAAGGCCGAGCTCGCGGGCCTTGTCCTGCAACGGCTTCAACATCTCGGGCGGGAACTTGTAGGTATCGTGCGGCACCTTGTCCTCGAGCGGCTGGACCTCTTCTTCCATGAAGCGCCGAGTCATTTCTTTAAGAGCACGAAGCTCTTCGGGTAGCTCCCACGCTCCCAGGGTGCCCAAGTCAGTCATTCGATCTCTCCCAGCTATTTGGTCTTACAGGCTTGGGCGATCACAAACTCCGCCCGGCGCCCCCAACAAATCTAGATTGCTTTTTCGCGCTTGAGTTCTGCGATATCCTGATCACTCAGCCCCAGCTTTTCGGCAAGGATCATGGCAGTGTGCTCTCCAAGTTCAGGACTCGGCGTCGGTGGAACTAAATCCGCACCGTGGAAGCGAAGCGGGCTGTTAGGCAGCACAACGCGGCCGAGGCGCGGATTATCCACCCATTCGAGCATTCCCCGCTCATGCATATGTGGGTCGTTGAGCACTTCGAGCACGGTGCGCACCGGAGCACATGGCACACGCCCCAGTTTGGCCCTTTCGAACACTTCGGCGCTGGAGAATTGCCGTGTCCAGCTTGCAACGACTTCGTCCATTTCTTCCACGTTGGCGACACGCGACGCGTTGGACGTAAAACGCTGATCGTCGCGCAGATCTTCCCGCCCGATCAGGGTCAGCAAGGCATCCCAATGCCCCTCACGTAAAGCGATGATCGCGACGAAGCCGTCACTAGTCGGATAGACATTGTAAGGCGCCACAGCCAACCCGCTGTGCCGATTGCCGGTCCTCGGTGGCTCGGCCTGCATTTCATGCGCCAGCCCCAGCGACGAGGCGAGGGTCGGGAAGACAGCCTCCTGCATAGCAACTTCGACCAGCCGCCCCTTGCCGGTTCGACCGCGCTGGACGAGCGCCGTCATGATCCCGGCATAGAGATGAATGCCACCGAGAAAATCGGCTATAGCTGGCCCCGCCCTCAACGGTTCGCCGTCCGGCAAACCGGTAACGCTCATCACTCCGGATACCGCCTGGATGGTCACATCCATAGCGAGGTTGTCGCGGTCCGGACCCGAAAGACCGTATCCGCTGCCTGAACCGTAGACTAGCCGGGGATTGATCTGGCGCAGCTTTTCCCAACCCACGCCCAGCCTGTCCATTACGCCGGGCGCAAAGTTTTCCACAAGAACGTCAGCGTCGCGCACGAGATCCAGCAGAAGCTGGCGTCCGTGGTCTGTCTTAAGGTTCAATGTGATGCTGCGCTTATTGGCATTCAACATTTCGAACGGCAGCGTCGCGCCAGCGCTAACCTCGGCACGAACGCGAGCAGGTTCACCACCAAGCGGCTCGACCTTGATGATGTCGGCCCCAGCCTTCGCCATCAGGAACGTGGCATAAGGACCTTGATAGACTTGCCCAAGATCGATCACAGTGATCCCCGCAAGGGGGAGTTCTGACATGTCTTGGCTCGCAGTGTTCACTGACCATTCTTTCTGTTATTCAGACTCAAATTCTACTATACGGTCTCAATAGCTTTGACAACCTCTCGCGGTCAACTACCCCATCGAAAGTGGATGACGCGCCTTTTTGCACCAGCTGCGACGGTCCATCATCGGAATTGCCATGAGCCCCGACATCGTTCGCGCACAGCGCCGCCCATGTAAATCAAGGCTTTCCGGCCGAAATCTCGCGGCTAGGCCGCTAACCGACTGCCACAACGGAGCCCGATTGGCAGTCGGTGACTGCCAAGTATGTGGAATTAACGATCGCAGACTAGCCGAACGGCAGTTCATGGCTGGACCCGAACGCAAGCCTGGCGCACTGTTCGACGGCGATGCCGGGACAAAAGTCATTCATGCTGGCGCTTCATCGACGCATGCAAGGTCATGTACTGGTGGGCTTTTGCAGTGAGTTCGCTGATCGCGGTTCAAATCGCCTACCGGAATGACACCTAACAATAAGGAAGAGTTTATGAACGCGTTTGCTGGTCGATTTAACGGGAAAGTCGTAATCGTGACAGGCGGCGCCTCGGGTATCGGACTGGCCTGTTGCGAACGTTTCGCTGCGGAAGGCGCTTCGATAGGCGTTCTCGATCTCCATGGTGAGGCTGCAAACGAGGTAGCCCAGCAGATTCGCGAGCGGCACGGTAGCGCCATAGGCGTTCAGGCGGATGTCTCTGAACCCGCTGCAATCGCAACCGCGATTGACCAGGTGGCCAAGGCGTTCGGACGGCTCGATGTTGCGGTCAACAGCGCCGGGATAGGTGGCAGTGGCGGACCAATGAAAGATATGCCGTCCGACGTCTGGAATCGCATGATTGCAATCAACCTCTCCGGCGTCTTCTACTCGATGCAAGCCGAATACAGACATCTCGAAGCCGCAGGCGGAGGCGCGATCATCAACATCGCTTCAATGCTGGGTGTCGTCGGCTACCCCGAAGGCGGAGCTTATGTTGCCGCTAAACATGGTGTGGTCGGTCTAACGCGTACAGCTGCGCTCAGTTGGGGACCTCAGAACATTCGGGTGTCCGTGGTTTGCCCCACATTCATTGAAACGCCGATGACGAACCATCGATCGCAAGAAGATTGGGCCGCACTGGCACAGGTTCATGCTCTTCGTCGACTGCCAGAGGTTACTGACGTTGCCGCAACAGTCTGTTTTCTCGCATCCGAGGATGCACGGGCACTGACCGGCTCAGTCCACATGGTCGATGCCGGGTATACAGCCGGCTGATTGGGCAGGAAATCGATGTCAAAGAAATCTTCATTGGTGGGTCAAACAGCGATCGTAACTGGCGCTGGAGGGGACATCGGTCGCGCGATGGTGCAGCGCCTTCATGCGCGAGGAGCGTTTGTTGTCGCAGTCGACCGCGACAGCAGGGCCCTCGACAAACTATTGGGGTGTTCAGACAACACCGACCTGCTGGCCCTGGAAGGCAACGTGAGCGATGAGGAAAGCGTCCGTGCTTTCACAGACCGTGCGCTCAGCGAAACCGGACGCATAGATATACTGTGCAACAATGCAGGTATCGAAGGGCCAGTTGCCCCTATTTCAGATTACCCTCTTGTCGATTTTGAGCGCGTTCTCGAGGTCAATGTGGTGGGCGTATTCCTAGGCATGAAGCACGTCATTCACTGCATGGCAGCACAGGGCCGGGGCAGCATCATCAATATGGCGAGCACTGCCGGGTTAGCGGGGGGGGCGAATCTTTCTGCCTATGTCGCCAGTAAACACGCCGTTATCGGACTAACCCGGGCTGCAGCCGCCGAATGTGCCAAGCTGGGCATATGCGTGAACGGTATTGCACCCGGCCGAGTGGCGGGAAGGATGATCGCGTCGATCCTTGCCGGCCAGACACCGGAAAACCGCGAGACGCGCGCGGGAGGCGCGGCCGCGCCTGAACGAGACAACAGCCCCTATGAAGTCGCTGAGCTTGCCGCGTCCTTGGCTTCGGGTGAAGCAGGCTACGCCAACGGCGTTATCTACCGGATCGACGGGGGCATCGTCAGCGAGCATATGTGAAAGTCGGCCCGGCCCGATCGCCCGCATTTGCGCGTCGAGACGGCTGGCGCCAGAGGGCTCGGCGCATCGCAAGTATCCATTTGGCTGAAGATTAAGCGGGCTTCGGCCATAGATGCGGCACGGTTTCGATAAGCCAGCGTGCAAGGACGCTGTTCAATTCGACCGGCTTTTCTTGCGCCATCCAATGACCGGATTTTATGACCATTTGCGTAAGGTGGGAGCACGACTGCCGCATAGGGTCGCCGAGCCGCGTTCCCGCAGTTTTGCAGGTAACGTCATAGGCTGCCGATACGAAAAGGGAGTGCAGGTCAATCCGGCCGCCATTATGGGCACGGGCCGCGTAGGCGATGTTTCGAGCGTCGTTAAGATACCAAGAGTTTGGCCCGAAGAAGCTCGCACGCGTCAGTGCTGCCACATATTGGCTGTGCTCTTCCTGCGTGATCAACAGCTCGTCGAGTGGCAAGTCCCGCAGCATGTCGATAAAAAAACCAAACCCGCCTTCATTGGTGACACGGGCCGTGACCTCGGGCGCGTCAACGGCATCCGGATTGCCGCGTCGGAACAGCCCCCTGATGATCGCGCCGACATTTGCCTCAAAGTCGCGCGCCGCGCCCTTGAAATCTGCTACATAATGGTCCCAATAGGCCCATTGTCCCGATGGGAAAATTTCCTCCGGATAGATGGTGCGATCGACCAGTGGAATGAGGTTCGCACGTGCAAATCCTTGCGGGATATACGGCACGCACAGGTTGACCAGAGCGTGGCATCGTTCAGGATAGTGTGCACCGATGCTCCAGACAATAGGGCTTCCCCAATCATGCCCAACCCAGATGGCCCGTTCAGCATTCAGGCTGTCGAGCAGCTCAACCATGTCAGTGACGATATGCTCGACAGCATAATCCTCGTGCTGCGCATATAGACTGGAGCGACCATAGCCGCGCATATCTGGCGCTATCACGCGAAAACCGAGATTGGCAAAGCATGCGAGCTGATGCCGCCAGCTAACGCCTAGTTCTGGCCAGCCGTGCACAAATATAATTAGCGTGCCGTCGACAGGACCAGCCTCATTATAGAAAGTCGTGTGCCGGGAGGTCTTGCAAATCTTTTCGAGTGGCAAATATCTCATGGATCGCTCCTTGCATCACGCGTTCGATCGGTCGTCCGAACATTTGGCGCTCATGGTTCCGCCCCGTCTCAAGGCCCGCGACAAACGCCCTCCCCCTCCTCCATGTTGACCGCGAACGCGCCGTCACTCCTTCTGCCGATTGCAGCCGTCACAACGCGTGTGTGTCGAGCGATGCCGCACAAGACGGATACAAAAGCGCGTTTCTCGCGCGCTTTTGTAAAACTAAGAGTCGATTGGCAGCTGGGCTATCCCTTCATTTCATTGAGGAATGGGCGGAGGTCGGCTAGCCCAGTTTGCGAGGTAACACCGCCATCGACAGGGAGGATGGCACCATGGATGTACGAGGCTGCGTCAGACAGCAGAAAGGCAATGGCTTCGGCGATCTCGGATGCTTCTGCTGCGCGTCCGAGCGGGGCCGCAGCGTTCCAGGCCGCGCGCAATTTGGGAATGCTATCCAGCACAGTAGTCATCGGCGTCCTAACGTCGCCGGGGCACACGCAGTTCACCCGAATGTTGTCGCGCCCCACAGCCCCCGCGAGCGAGCGTGTGTAGTTTACCGTTGCGGCCTTGGTCAGGTTGTAGGCCGGCATGGCAGCATCGCCGAGCAGCCCGGCAATCGAGGCGTTGTTCACGATGGATCCGCCACCTTGGCGGCGCATATGCGGAATGGCTGCGCCGCAGGCGTAGACCACGGAGGCTGTGTTGACCTTGAACACCCGGTCCAGTTCGTCGGCCATGAGATCTTCCGAGGCGGTGAGGTTGCCGGTGCCCGCATTGTTGACCAGGCAGTCAATCCGACCGAAGTGGCTGACAGCCTTTTCGATGAGCGCCTGCACCTGCGACTGATCGCCTACGTCGGTGCGATGCATGATGACACTATCACCGAATTCGGCGAAGGTATCGACTTCTATATTCAGGTCGGCAACCACAACCTTGCCGCCGCCACGCAGGAAGGTGAGCACGGTTGCTTCCCCCATACCCGATGCGCCGCCGGTAATCACCGCCACTTTGCCGTCGAACCGCTTATTCATAGTCACTGTCCTTTGTGATCCGTTCATTATCCGTCGAGAAGTCGCCACGCTCCATTGGTAGCTGCTCCACGCGCGCTACCCTTGGATCCTCACCGATCCCTCTTCATCGGAACATCGAGCGCGCTCAGGCCGCCATATCCGCCAGGAAGGGGCGGAGGTCGGCAAGCCCAGTTTGCGAGGTAACGCCGCCATCGACCGGGAGGACAGCACCATGGACATACGAGGCCGCATCCGACAGTAGAAAGGCGATGGCTTCGGCGATTTCAGATGGGTGTCCCGCGCGGCCCAGCGGAATCGCCCCGTTCCATGCGTCGATCAACTCGGGAAACTCCTTCAGTCCCTCCGACATAGGCGTAGCCGTGTAGCCCGGACACACGCAGTTCACCCGGATGTTGTCGCGCCCCACGGCTCCAGCGAGCGAGCGCGTGTAGTTTATGGTCGCTCCCTTGCTCATGTTGTAGGCTGGCATGCCCGCGTCGCCGAAGAGTCCTGATATGGAAGCATTGTTGACGATGGCTCCGCCACCTTGCCGACGCATGTGAGGAATGGCTGCGCCGCACGCAAAGACCACGGCGGCGGCGTTCACCTTGAATACCTTGTCCACTTCCTCAGCCGTGAGATCTTCCGACAGGGTAAGGCAGCCGATCCCCGCGTTGTTGACCAGGCAATCAATCCGGCCAAAGTGGCTGACAGCCTTTTCGATAAGCGCCCGCACCTGCGCCTGATCACCAACGTCGGTACGGTGCAGCAGGACCGCATCGCCAAACGCATCGAAAGTATTTACCTCAACGTTGAGGTCGGCAACCACGACCTTGCCGCCGCCGCGCAGGAAGGAGAGCACGGTTGCTTCACCCATTCCCGATGCGCCACCGGTGATCACCGCCACTTTGCCTTCGAACCGCTTGTCCATGATTGCCTCTCTTGGTTTCTAGATCGTTTGATTATTGGTCAGCTTCGTGGATCGGGCATGCAGGCGGTGGTCAGAGAGCCATCAACTTGCCGAAGACACCAGACTTTGCATGTCGTCGGATGCATTTTCAGCCGCCGCTGCGCTATTGGCAGCAATGCCCGGGAAAAGCTCAAGCAGGTAATCCACAAAGGCGGGACTGACACATTGTCCGGCAAGGTATTCCGGAGAGACGGGCAGCTTAACTGGATGGAAATTCTGGTCCGCCCGCATCTGCATAGGGAGATCATGATGAACGATCGCCGAGCGACCTATGCCAACCATGTCCAGCCCGGCAGCGAATGCCTTGGCGATATGCTCTCCGTCCCACAGCATCCCTGCGGCACCCAGACGCGTTCCACCCCGTTCAAGCGACGTGAAATGTTCCAGAATGGTTTTTCCCTGGTGTTCCGGCTCCTTGGGCTGCTTGAACACGTCCAGCAAAGACATGTCGAGATATTCAATTTGCCCGCCCAGCATCAGATCCTGCGCCAGTTCCTTCATTTCCGCCAACCGCAGATCGAACAATTCCCCCGACAGGCGAACGCCAAGGTTGAATTGCGAGCCGCAGCTCTGGCGCACGCCGGAGATGAGTTCCTGCAACAAGCGGGCACGATTTTCAAAGCTTCCGCCATAGCGATCGGTACGGCGATTGATGACCGGACTGAGGAACTCGCCTATGAGATAGCCGTGTGCGCCGTGGAGTTCGATACCATCAAATCCAGCCCTCTCGGCGCGGCGGGCCGCCACAACAAAGTCTTCAACGACCTGCTCTACCTGCGAAAGCGTCAAACCGACTGCACCGGTAGCTTCGTTGTCTGAAGGGCAGACTGGCGACGCTCCGTTCAATTCCTTCGGCGCTCTCATCCCAGCGTGATAGATTTGAGCTATCGCAAGCGAACCGTGACTTTTTATCGCCTCGGCCAGGCGCGACAATCCAGTGACATGCTTGTCGTCGAATATCCCAAGCTGGCCGGCAAACCCCCGTCCGATTGCCTGCACATGCAAAGCGCACGTCATCGTCATCCCGAAGCCACCGCGCGCGCGCGCTATCAACCACTCAAATTCTTCGTCCGAGAGCGTTCCGTCATCATTGCTTTGGCGGGTCGTCATAGGCGACAGCAAAAACCGATTTGGCATTTCTCGTCCGCGCGCGAACGTCAGTGGCGTAAACAAGTCTTCCATTCGCTAAATTCTCCGCAAATCCGTCATCAATTTTCAAGCTGCAGGCCAGAAAGCGTCCCTGCCTCTCGCCACTTCTTCAGTTCTTCGAAATAGTCCACATTTCCACCCGCATAAGCACTGTCAACTACGATGGTGTCGGACAACTTTCCCTCACCATTGAAATAACCTGGAGTACAAGATGCAAGAAAATCACGCTGAACACCGGACCGTTCGATGATCTTATTAACCCACTCTTGTTCAGCAGGCTCAGTGACTTCAAATGTACGCAAGCCACGTGCTTTCGCTTCTCTGATAATGTACTCAACCTGGGCTGCCTGGCCATTTATGATATACAGCCAGTTGAAGGCGTAAGCCGACTGGATAGGTGAGACAATCATCAAATTGGGAAAACCGTGGACATGCTGTCCATGCAACGAGCGCGCGCCAGCGCTCCATTTCTCCGACAACTTTAAGCCGTCGCGGCCATAGATTTCAAATCCGCCAACATTGGTGAAGCGAGGCGCCCGCACGTTCGGTTCAAAGCCGGTTGCAAATACAACACAATCGAGCTCATATTCCTTGCCACCGACCATGACGCCTTTTTCGGTGAAGGCTTCTACCCCGCGACCCATAGTATCGACGAGATGAACATTAGGGCGATTAAAGTTTTCAAGGTACTCGTCATGGAAACACGGTCGCTTACAGAACTGCGGAAAATATGGCATCAGGGCCTGTGCTGTCTCAGGGTCCTTAACAATCGAAGCGACCCGCTCACGGATGTCCGCCATCTTCTGGAAATCAGCAGCCTCGCCAAGTTCTGCCGGGCTCAGTCCGAGATCCTCGAACTTCTTTGCTCCATCGCCGAGGTACAGAGTTTTAAAGTTATCGGTCCAGCCGTCATTGACCGCGTCATGTTCAACCGGAATGCCACTGGTAATGCGATTGAAATTCTCCATGCGATCATATTGCCATCCCGGCTCGAGCGATTTTGCCCACTCACTATCTGTCGGCCGGTTGGCGCGTATATCAACTGAGGCGGGCGTACGCTGGAAAACAAAGAACTCTTTTGCCCATTGCCCCAGATGCGGCGCAACCTGCACTGCAGTAGCTCCAGTCCCGATCATTCCAACGCGCTTGTCCTTCAGCCCCGTCAAGCCGCCCTTGTAGTCACCGCCGGTATAGTCATAGTCCCAGCGACTGGTATGGAATGTCCGGCCAGAAAACTTTTCGAGCCCTGGCAGCTGCGGCAATCGTCCGCGATTGAGACCGCCGATGGCCACGATCACAAATTGAGCAGTGATAACATCGTCGCGGTCCGTTTGAACGGTCCAGCGCGCATCTTCGTCACTCCAGTGCATTTCAGTGACCTGCGTCTGAAAGCATGCGTCCTCATACAGACCAAACTTTTCGCCGATCGCTCTGCAATGTCGCTGAATTTCGGGTCCTGAGGCGTATCTTTCAGTCGGAACATAGCCCATCTCTTCGAGCATCGGCATGTAGATATAGGATTCCACGTCGCACATGATGCCAGGATAGTCGTTCCAATACCAACTCCCACCCAGGTCTCCGCCCGCTTCAATAATGCGAACTTTCCTAAGCCCGGACTGACGAAGACGAGTCGCGATTACCAGACCCGACAAACCTCCTCCCACCACCACAGCTTCTACTTCATCTTGCAGCGGCGCACGCGATATGGGCTCTTTGACATGAGGATCCGTAGCCAGTTCTTCCAGCCCGCCTTCCATCTTCGTGAACTGCCGATCAGCCTCGGGACGCAATCTCTTGTCGCGCTCCTCCCGATATTTGCGGCGCATCTCTTCTGGATCAAAGCCGAGACGCTCAATCAGCTTTTGCCGGGCGTTAACCGTGGCTCCGTTGCTGCCGCCATCAACCATCGCCGACATCAGCTTTACTCCCTCATTCTCATTAACGCGTCTCGCTCAACGGACGACGTCGAAATCTTCCAGCGTCGTGGAACGCAGTTCAGTTTCCATGGCAATGTGATCGCCAGGATAGAAGAACCAGACCCGATGCTTTTCATCATGGTAAAAGCTGTCGCAGTTCCCGTTAAAAGTCGTATCCTTGAAATATTCCTGAACGCTTTTATTGTATTCCTTAAACACGTCTTGCCGAACATTGATCGACTTTAGTTCCATCTCTTCTGCTGCTTCAATCAAACGGATAATGTATTCGGTGGAAATTTCCGCAGAATGGATAGCGGACGAATGGCCAAATATTCCGTTGGGACCGTTCACCATGAAGTAGTTTGGAAAGCCAGGTACCGATACGCTGCGGAATGCCTGTGGCAGATCGCTCCAGACATCCTCTAGCCCGTCTTATTCATGAGACCGCCGCTCCGAGGTTTTGTGGGCTGGGTTCGTTGTTGACGGCGTAGTCTGGACGAGCGCCTCCGCTGGTGATTTTCACCACGACGGGAGCAAGGGGCTTTTTGAGG
>NZ_BSEF01000012.1:0-123360 GCF_027925545.1 Sphingobium sp. BS19 | reverse complement strand
GCGCCAACACGATCTCAGCCTCACGCAGCTTGCCGATAATCTCTTCCGGCTTGTGCCTCTTGCCCATTTCCAAACTCCTTCATAATCCAAAATAACAGAGATTCTGGACCACTCAGAAGGGGGCAGATCAGCGCGAATGTTGGCGCTGCTCCGCTCGTCAAGCGTCTGCTGGACCGCGTCCCAAATGTCTTTGGACACGAGGGGTTCGTGCACCCCGGCGTAAATCTCGCCCCGCCATTCAAACGTGCCCGCATAGAGGCGATTGCGCAGAATGCCATGAACAGTGCTGACGCCGACTGGTCTGCCGCTCCGACGGTACCGCATTCCGGCGTTCCGAGCCATCCCCGTCACTTCCTTCAAGGAATAGAGGCCTGTAGCGTACCAGTCGAACAGGCGCGTCACTATCGGCGCTGCCTCGGGATCGACTGCGATGACGTTTCTCCCCTGCCCGTCCCTGACGTTTCGATAGCCGATCGGCGCACAGCTTGGCCAATGGCCCTGTTGCGCCTTCTCGATCATCCCTTTGCGCGTTTCCTCGGAAAGATTGTCGATATAGGCCTTGGCCATCAGCACCTTGATGCCGTGGACGAACTTCTCCGACGATCGGCAGCCCTCAGACATCACGACATTCTCTTTGACGAAATGGACCTCGACGCCGAGGTCATCGATCGTCGCCCAGTCCTTCAGATTGCGGTAGAGCCGATCGGTCTTCTCGACGAGAATGATCCGGACCTCCGGATGCCGGCGCAGATAGCGTAACATGTTGCCGAAGGCGGTCCGACCGCTCTTCCTGGCAGTTTCCACGTCGACATGGCTCGATACCACCGCGATACCGTTCAGCACGGCATAGTCTTCCAGCAGCTTGACCTGAGCGGGAATCGAATAGCCTTCACGCTGCTGCTCCGGCGTAGAGACCCGTGCATATAGGACCGCCTCGCGGACCTTGAGATGATGATCATTGTTCTTACGGTGTTTGTAACGGCTCACTGCACTTCTCGGCCTTGCCAACCCATTGCTCCTGTTGAGATTCTTTCCGTTGAACGGGCGTCTCTGGAGCAGTAAAGGTTAATACGATACCGAAACGATTTGAAAAAACATGCCTCCTCCCCCTCGCGCTGCCCTGGGTGAGCGCATCTTTACGTTTGGCGTGATAGCGATTATATCTTCTCCTGAAGGAGATAATTTATGAATGCGCTGACGCGAGCATTCACCCCTGCTGAGGCCGCTGTCGTCGGCGGACTGGAACTCAAGGCAGTCAACAATGCAATCGACAAGCGCATTGTCGAGGTGTCAATCCGCGCCTCCAAGCGGCGCGAGCTGACGGCGGAAAATGTGCTGCAACTCAAGCTGTGGCACGAGATCGGCCCGATCCTGTCGCAGGAGCGCAGGCAGCGCCTATTCGGTCTGATTCACGATAACCCTTTGGCTCGTACGATCAGGGCAGACAATCTGGTGATTGTCGACGTTGCCGAGGCACGCAAGCAGATCGGCCAGCGTACGAAGGATCTGGGCGAGGCCGAAACTATGGTCGTCAAGTCGCGCGACACCATGGGGGGCGAGCCAGTGTTTAAGGGTACGCGTATTCCGGTTCGGCTGGTCGCGGCCATGCGCGCTCAGGGAGCCGACGACGCCGAGATACTGTCAGGCTATCCCAAGTTGACCGCACGGCAGCTTGACCTCGCCGAGATCTGGGCTGCGGCCCATCCGCGGCGTGGCCGGCCAAAGTCGCTTGCCGATCAAGGGCTGAAGGCAACATCATCGCGCCGGATCAAGCGTGACAGCGATCCGTTGGCGAAAATCAGCGACACGTCGCTCTCGCACCCGTGAGATTTCTGATCGACGAGTGCCTGCACACCTCGCTGGTCGAGGTGGCGCAGGCACGCAATCACGAGGTCTGGCACGTCAACTGGCTCGGTCTGAGTGGCACGACCGACTGGGATCTGATGCCGCGCATCATTGCCGACGACTGCACCTTCGTGACCAACAACGCCGCCGACTTTCGTCGGCTATATGCACATGAAGAGGTCCACGCCGGACTGATCATCGTCGTGCCTCAGGTGCCACCGGCCGAGCAGCGCGAGCTTTTCGACGCGTTGCTATCTGAACTGAGGGAGGGTGAAGAGCTTCTGAACGAGGTGATCGAGATCACGATCGACGGCCAGGACATCCTCTTCACCCGCTACGATCTGCCCGGCCCTTGAGGCGACTTTGGGGTGCTGCACGGTAGCGGCCATGACCGACCTTCACGAGCAAGCCTTCGTTGCACATCGGGGAGAGATAGCAGCGAGGAATGCCGATGTCGGTGAGATCCTTCGTTCGAACCTCACCTCTTTTCCGAGCAAGGGCAACAGCGCGTTCTCTCAAGGATGGCTTCGGATCTCCCTCCGACCTTACACGCTCGGCGCGATCACGTTCGCGTTTCCGAATGCCGTGCGTGGGCTCTCGTGGAGATGCGAGGGGAGCATCAGAAGCAAAAACGGCAGCTTCATCTGACCATACGAACAAGGATCTTCTTGATAAAGCTCGGAATCGTGATATTGTTTTTCTTGCCTCATAGGATGCGAAAAGCAAAATTGTTTTAAACGTGTCCTGAAATGGGAGCCAGTTTTTCTGATAGAGTTCACTAACTCAGGCGGACAGCAACTGTCCGTCGTGACGTGTGTTACGCGCTAGCCCGCCTTGCTGCCGATCCCCGCAGGATCATAAAAGGCTAATTTAGATCAACGGGTTATTCAACATAGCGCATCAGGCCTTCCACTGAGCGCATATTGAATGCGATGGCCAATCCATTTCCAACCCGGTGCGTTGGGAGGGGGTCTTTCATATAATGTGAGGTAGCCCCATGACCGATACAACCAAGCACGACATTTCCACCCTGAATGGCCTCATCGCGACCACTATCGATAGCGTAAACGGCTATACCGAAGCGGCTAAAGATAGCGAAAGCAGCCGTTTCAACAGCATTTTCGTGAGCCGGGCGGCTGAACGCAAGCAGGTTGCATCGAAGCTGCAACAGCAGGTGGCCGCTCTTGGCGGCAATGCCGAAGATGACGGAACCCTGCTCGCTGGCGCCCATCGCGTACTCCTCAACCTCAAGGCTGCCGTCACCGGCCAAGACGATCAGGCGATTGTCGATGAAGTTGAGCGCGGCGAGGATCACATCAAGGCCAAGTATGAGGATGCGCTGGCCGACAACGATGTTTCCCCAACGACCAAGGCCGTAATCCAGGAAGCATATACGTCGGTCCGCCGCGGGCATGACGAAATGCGCGACATCAAGCACGCGATGCATTCGAACTAAATTACGATACTGTCCAAGCGGGGCGGAGCTTCAAGGCTTCGCCCCGTTTTCGTGCGTATTGCATATTTGTTCTTTATATGTTCTCATGCGTCCATGAGCAAATTGAAGGGGCGTGGCGCCACAGAAAACACTCTGAGTGAGCGGTTCTCATCCTCCACTCGAATGGAGGATGGCGACTGGATGGACCTGTTGACGCTGGTCGACGGCGAGGCTGCTGCTCCTGCAACGTCAGTCACCATCGAAAAACCACGGGCAATCATTGCCCGCAATTCTTCTCCGGACATCGGGTTCGATCAGTCCATCAACGCCTATCATGGCTGCGAGCATGGCTGCATTTATTGCTACGCCCGACCCACGCATGCCTGGCACGACCTATCGCCCGGTCTCGATTTCGAAACCAAATTGTTTGCAAAGCCCGATGCCGCAGTGTTGCTACGCGCCGAGCTGCAAAAGCGTACTTATGTGGTCAAGCCCATCGCAATGGGCACGAACACCGACCCTTATCAACCAATCGAGCGCGATTGGCATATTACCCGCCAATGCATCGAAGTGCTGGCGGAATGCCGTCATCCGTTATTCATAACGACCAAGTCGGACCGCGTCCTAAGGGACATCGATTTGTTGTCGAGAATGGCGCGAGATGGTTTGGTAGCCGTGGGTATATCGGTAACGACCCTAGACCCCGCGGTGGCACGCACCCTTGAGCCACGCGCCCCGCATCCGGAACGCCGGATAGCGGCCATCGCGCGATTGGCCGATGCTGGCATTCCGGTCCATGCCTGCGTGTCGCCGATCATCCCGGCAATTACCGATCACGAGATAGAGACAATCGTAGCCCGCGTAGCCGCTGCCGGCGCCAGGGGCGTATTCTGGATCCCTGTGCGATTGCCGCACGAGGTCGCGCCGCTATTTCGAGCATGGCTCGATGAATATTATCCAGACCGCGCAGCAAAAGTGATGAACATCATCCGCGACATGCGTGGCGGCCGCGATAATGACTCGCGGTTCGGCAATCGCATGCGCGGCCAAGGCGTGTGGGCCGAACTGATCCGCACCCGTTTCAACAAGGCTCGTGCCCGCGCAGGTCTGGATGGCGAGCGCGTGGCTCTTCGCACCGATCTCTTTCGTCCTCCGACAGGAGATCAGTATCGCCTGCTATAGGCCTAGGCCGATAGCGATATGGTGCCATATGTCTCGCGCAATGCCGTCTTGAGCAGCTTGCCCGTGGCCGTATGCGGCAGGCTGTCGGCAAAAACGATCCGGTCCGGCAACCACCATTTGGCCACGCGCGCCGACAGGTGGGCCAGCACATCGGCTTCCTGCACGTCCGCACCGTCCTTTCGAACCACGATCAATATCGGGCGCTCATCCCACTTTGGATGCGGCAAACCGATTGCTGCGGCTTCTGCGACCCCCGCACACCCCAGTGCTTCGTTCTCCAGAGTAACCGAGCTGATCCATTCTCCCCCGGATTTGATGACATCCTTCACGCGGTCCTTGATCTGCATGACGCCTTCGGGCGTGATGATCGCCACGTCGCCCGTGTCGAACCAGTTGTCGGCATCGACCGCCGGGCCACTTTCGTCCCGGAAATACCGCTCTATCACCCACGGTCCGCGAACCTGCAGTCGCCCGGATGTCGCGCCGTCTCGTGGCAAAGCAGCACCATCCGCATCAACGATCCGCATCTCCACGCCGTAGGGAACCCCGCCCTGATAGGCCAGCAGGTCCAACTGATCTTCGCGCGACATACTCGCGAAATCGTGGCCCTTGCGCGACACGGTGCCAATTGGCGACAGTTCGGTCATGCCCCATAAGTGGCTGACACTTATGCCCATATTCATCAGGCGATCCACAAGTGCCCGGGGCGCCGCGGAACCACCGATGACGACCTTTTCCAAAGGCGGCGGCGTGATCCCCGTTTCATCCGCATAAGCCAGCATTCCTAGCCAGACCGTCGGAACGGCCGCGCTATGCGTGACCTTTTCCGCGCGCATCAGTTCGCACATCGAGGCAGGATCATTGGTGGCCGAAAGAACCAGCTTGGCTCCTGCTATCGCTGCGGCAAAGGGTATGCCCCAGGCGCATACATGGAATTGCGGTACGACCGGCAGGATGCAACTGTCCGGCCCCAGTCCCAGGCAAGCGGGCTGAATTCCTGCCAATGCATGCAACACGGTGGACCGGTGACTGAACAGCACGCCTTTGGGATCGCCAGTCGTGCCGCTGGTGTAGCACAGCATGCAAGGGTCGCGCTCATCTCCGGTGGTCCAGACATAGTTGCCATCCTCGGCAGCGAGCAACGCGGCGTAAGTTGCGTCGTCGCTGCACTGTCCATTATCGTCTAAGCACACAAAATGGCGGATCGTCGTGAATTGCGGCTTTAGCCGCTCAACGATCGCAGCGAAGGCGGCATCGTAGAACAGCACCTGATCTTCGGCATGATTGGCGATGAAAACGATCTGCTCGTCGAAAAGGCGCGGGTTGATCGTGTGCAGTACGGCGCTCATGCCGATGGCACCGTACCATGAGACGACGTGCCGCCCATGGTTCATCGCCAACGTTGCTACGCGGTCACCCGGCTTAACGCCGAGCCTTTCCATCGCCTGAGCAAAACGGCGTGAATCATGCCGTATCTCCGCCCAATTGCTGCGCTCGATTTGACCATCGGCATAGCGGCTGACGACTCCCCGCGCGCCATGCTCGTTAGCCGCATGGTCCATTATCGAGGAAATACGCAGCGCAAAGTCCTGCATGCCGCCAATCATCACTACTCTCCTTATGCTTTGAGCAGTGGTGCCTTGCGTCCTCCACGGACACAAGGCCATAGTTAGGATACCAACGCGAGCCGAGGCGGTTCAGGCGCGGAGAACCTATGCCCCACGACTCCTGCCACGCCAGCGAGCTTTTCTGCGATTTCCGCATCGATCAGAAAATCCCGACCCAGCCGCAGACGCACGATCTGACCGTCCGGCATCATCGAACGAATCCCAACTTCGCTGCGACCGCCACGACTTGTGGACAATATCGCCGATATGCCGCCGATCGCGATGTCCTGCGCTACGTCGAGCCACAGTTCCATGCGTGTGGTCCCGGCGATGCGATTGAACGCTTGCACCCCGCGGACCGTGACGCGCGGCGTCTCCTCGCCCGGTTGCCGGTCCAGCTCGACAGTCAACAAACCGCAATCGCCATCCTTACCCAATGCTTCGATCGCTTTGCAGGCGTCCTCGTCAAAGCAGCTTGCCTGAAACTGCCCGCTGCTGTCCGAAAATGTAGCGGAGACGTATCGCCCTCCGCGCCGTGTATCGCGCCAGCGCACATCCTCGACCAGCGCGGCCATGATTGCGTGCGCGCGGCCTTCCGAATTGAGGGCAGTGGGATTGGCGCAGATCGCACCGAAACTGCGTGCGCCCTTGGCCTCGGCAATGTGTCGATAGCGATCCACAGGATGCGCGGAAAAGTAGAAGCCGAATGCGTCCTTTTCCTGGGCCATGCGATCCGCCACGGACCACGCCGTATGAGGCGGAATGTGCACATCGGCATGCGCAATTTCCTCGCCGCCGAACAACCCGCCCTGCCCGCTCTCGCGCGCTTCTGCTGCGCTCGATGCAACCGACAGGATCGTCTCTGCGGCCGCGTGCACGCCCGCCCGATCATCATGTATGCCATCGAAGGCACCGGCAGCGGCCAGGCTCTCCAGTTGTCGGCGATTTAACAGTCGCGGTTCGACGCGATCTGCAAAGTCATCGAGATCCTTGAACGGGCCATGGGCCAGACGTTCGGCGACAAGCGTTTCCATCGCTTTCTCACCGACGCCTTTCAGGCCGCCCAGCGCATACCGCACTGCGAACCCAAATCGGGGGTCGTCTGCCCTGTCTTCAGGCGGCGTCACCCCCTGCACCGAGAAATCCGCTTCGCTCACATTGATGTCGGGCGGCAAGCAGGTGAGGCCCATACGCCGCATGTCGTCGACGAACACAGTAAGCTTGTCGGTCAGATGGATGTCGAAGGCCATCGAAGCGGCATAAAATTCAGCGGGATAATGCGCCTTCAGCCAGGCCGTCTGATAGGCCAGCAATGCGTAGGCGGCGGCGTGCGATTTGTTAAAGCCATAGCCTGCGAACTTGTCGATCAAATCGAACAGCTCATTGGCCTTGGCTTTGGGGATTTTGCTGCGTTCGGCGCAGCCGCTTACGAAACGCTCACGCTGCGCGTCCATCTCCGCCTTGATCTTCTTACCCATCGCACGGCGCAGAAGATCGGCGTCGCCCAGCGAATAGCCTGCCAGGATCTGCGCGGCCTGCATGACCTGTTCCTGATAGACGAAGATGCCGTAGGTTTCTTCGAGTATCGGCTGGAGAAGATCATGCGGATAGAGGATGGCCTCCTGCCCATTCTTGCGCCGCCCGAACATCGGGATGTTGTCCATCGGGCCTGGGCGATAGAGCGATACGAGCGCAATGATGTCGCCGAAATTGGTCGGCTTCACGGCCGCCAGCGTTTTGCGCATCCCTTCGGATTCCAACTGGAACACGCCCACCGTGTCACCGCGCTGGAGCAGCTCATACACCGCTTCATCGTCCCAGAGCAGCGTTTCGAGGTCGATGACGACACCGCGCTTCGCCAGCAACTGCACGGCTTTCTGCAGAACGGACAGCGTCTTTAGACCAAGAAAATCGAACTTCACCAGCCCGGCGCCTTCGACATATTTCATGTCGAACTGCGTCACCGGCATATCCGAACGCGGATCGCGGTACAGCGGCACCAGTTCTTGCAACGGTCGATCGCCGATCACCACGCCCGCCGCGTGGGTGGAGCTGTGGCGCGGCAAGCCTTCCAGCTTCAGCGCCAGATCGATCAGCCGCCGTACCTGCGCGTCGTTCTTATATTCCTGCGCGAACTCTACGACGCCGTTCAACGTCCGGTCGAGCGTCCACGGGTCGGTAGGGTGGTTCGGCACCAGCTTGGCGAGGCGGTCCACCTGTCCGTAGCTCATCTGGAGCACGCGACCGGTGTCCTTCAAAACTGCGCGCGCTTTCAGCTTACCGAAGGTGATGATCTGCGCCACATGGTCCGTGCCATATTTGGCCTGCACATAACGGATGACTTCGCCGCGCCGCGTTTCGCAGAAGTCGATGTCGAAGTCAGGCATGGACACACGTTCGGGATTAAGGAATCGCTCGAACAGCAAGCCGAGTTGCAGCGGGTCCAGATCGGTGATGGTTAGCGCCCATGCAACCACCGAACCCGCGCCCGAACCGCGTCCCGGCCCCACCGGAATGTCGTTCGTCTTTGCCCATTTGATAAAGTCGGCCACGATCAGGAAGTAGCCGGGGAAACCCATCTGGACGATGATATTGAGCTCGAATTCCAGCCGAGTGAAATACTCGGGAAAACGCACACGTAGAGCATCGCCATCAAGGGACGACACGTCCGTACCTTCATGGATGGCCACCATCTTGCGCAAGCGCATTTCCAGACCCGCTGTGGCGTCTGCCCGCAACTGAATTTCTTCGCCGCGAAGATCGCCAGCAAGGCTCGGCAGAATAGGCTTACGCTTTGGCGCCAGCACGGCGCAACGCTGCGCCACCACAAGGGTATTGGCCAGCGCCTCCGGCAAATCCTCGAACAACCGCTTCATCTCGGCGGCGGGCTTCATCCAGGCGTCCGGGGAACTCTTCCGGCGGTCGTCGCTGTCGACATACGCGCTATCGGCGATGCACAGCATGACATCATGCGCCGGATGAAAATGCGGCTCTGCAAAGCAGGTGGGATTGGTGGCAACCAACGGGAGGTCACGGGCATACGCCAGATCGAGCAGATCGGCTTCCGATTTGCCTTCAATGGCATCGAGCCGCCGTACGATCTCGACATACAGCCGGTCGGGGAACAATAGCTGCAACCTGTCGGCATAGGCCAAGGCCGCATCCGGCTGACCCTCGGCAAACAGCCGGGCGAGAGCGCCCTCCCCACCTGCCGTCAGCGCGATCAACCCGTCGGTTCGGCCGACCAGATCGTCCAGCGATACGTGGGCCTGTTCTTCGATAGGCCGGTCCAGATGCGCCATCGATACCAGCGCGCAGAGGTTGTCGTATCCTGTGCTGTCCTGCGCGTAGATCGCGAGCCAGTCGTGCACGGGCGGGGCATTGGCAGGGCGTCCGGGACGCGCGACCCCCAGCATGGCCCCCACGATTGGCTGAACGCCTTCGCTCTTGCAGGCATCTGAAAAGGCCATTGCCGCGTAGAGACCGTTGCGGTCCGTCAGGGCGACTGCCGGGAAACCCAGCGCTTTTGCTTGCTTTGCGATTGCCTTTGGCTCGATCGCACCGTCCAGCATCGTGTAACAGGAAAATACGCGAAGCGGGACGAACGTGGCATGGGACATAAAGCTATTCTGGACGCTCCGCGCGATTCGTTAAAGCCCCCTACCCATCGAAAGCTGTGGGTTGTTTGCGGTCATGTCCGCAAACGACGAAAATTACAGCAGCGCTTCGATGTCCGCCCTCAACGCCTCGGGCTTTACCGTAGGCGCATGGCGGGAGACCACTTTGCCGCTGCGATCCACGATGAACTTCGTAAAATTCCATTTGATGCCCTGCGTCCCCAACAAGCCCGGAGCCTCCGACTTCAGCCAGGTAAAGAGCGGATCGGCCCCGTCGCCATTGACGTCGATCTTGTCGAAAACAGGAAAGCTGACATCGTAAGTGAGCGAACAAAAATTGGCGATCTCAGCGGCATCGCCCGGTTCCTGCGCGCCGAACTGATTGCAGGGAAACGCCAACACCTCAAACCCGCGATTCTCATAATCGCGGTGCAGCGCCTCTAGACCGGCATATTGGGGCGTAAACCCGCACTTGCTCGCGGTGTTGACGATAAGAAGCACCTGCCCGGCATAATCCGCCAGCGGTTTCGTTTCGCCGTTCGCAGCCTTCACCGAAAAGTCGAAAATGCCCATCCGCGCCGCTCCTATTCCAGTCGCCCGCCCTGCAAGCGCACGACGCGATCCATCTTTGCCGCCAATCGTTCATTATGCGTGGCGACCAGCGCTGCCGAACCTTCCTCGCGTACCAGACGCAGAAATTCCGCCAGGACGACGTCGGCGGTCTTTTCGTCCAGATTGCCGGTCGGCTCATCGGCCAGCACCAAAGCGGGGCGATTGGCCAGCGCGCGCGCCACCGCGACGCGCTGCTGCTCGCCACCCGATAACTGGCTCGGTCGATGATCCAGCCGATGACCGAGCCCCAATGCCGTCAATAGCGCATCCGCCCGTTTCTTCGCGTCCGCCGCGCTCACATCGCGGATCATCTGCGGCAGGATGACATTCTCCGCCGCATTGAAGTCCGGCAGAAGATGATGGAACTGATACACGAAGCCCAAACTATCCCGACGCACCCGCGTGCGGCCATCATTCGAAAGCCGTGCCGCTTCCTCGCCGCCAATCAGGATGGACCCGTCGAAACCGCCTTCCAACAAGCCGACGGCTTGCAGCAAGGTCGACTTGCCCGAACCCGAAGGCCCAAGCAGCGCGACGATTTCTCCCGCACCGACCGTCAGGTTCACGCCGCACAGCACATCGATCGTCACATCGCCCTGCGTAAAGCTCCGCCGCAGATCGGTCACTTTCAGCACATCATTCATAGCGCAGCACCTGTACAGGATCGGTATTTGCTGCCTTGAAGGCAGGGTACAGCGTGGCCAGGAAGCTGAACACCAGTGCCATCAGGCAGATCGTGATAATCTCCGCAGGATCAGACTGGGACGGCAATTCCGTGAGAAAGCGAATCGAGGGATCCCACAGGTTTTGCCCTGTCACGAACTGAATAGCGTTAACGATAGGCTGGCGGAAAAACAGGAATGTAAAGCCCAGCACCGTTCCTGCGACCATGCCCAGCGTGCCGATCGTGATACCGACGGTCATGAATATCTTGATCAAGCCGGATCGCGATGCGCCCATGGTTCGCAAAATGGCAATATCCCGCGTCTTGGCGCGCACCAGCATGATGAGCGACGACAGAATATTGAACACGGCGACCAGCACGATGATCGACAGCACCACGAACATCGCGACACGTTCGACGGCCAGCGCCTCGAACAATGAAGCGTTCATCTGCCGCCAATCCTGAATGACTGCCCGGCCCGTCACCTTGTCCGCCAGCGGAGCAAGGATATTCTGAACGTCGTCGGCATCGACCGTCTGCACTTCGATCATGCCCACGACATCGCCGAGCAAAAGCAGCGTTTGCGCGTCTTCCATCGGCATGATGACAAACGCCTTGTCATATTCGTACACGCCCACTTCGAAAATCGCGCCGACTTCATAGCTTATCTCGCGGGGGACAGTGCCGAAGGGGGTGGCGCGACCCGCCGGATTGATGATGCTCAGTCGACCCCCAACCGAAATGCCCAGATTTTCCGCAAGACGTGCGCCTATGGCTATCTTCCCGCCGTTCGGCGTCAGCGATGCGAGGCTTCCGGCCAGCACCTTCCCCTTGAGCGTTTCGTTGTTGCGAATGTCCTGCACGGTCATACCACGCACCAGAACAGCTTCGACACGTCCGTTATAATTGCCCAGCAGCGGCTGCTCGATAAGTGGCGTCGCGCTGGTGACACCGGGCGTAGCTCTGGCGTCTTTCAGTATATCGCGCCAATCGGGCAGTCGCCCGCCATAGCCGTTCACCACGGCATGGCCGTTCAAGCCGACGATCTTGTCGAACAGCTCCGCGCGAAAGCCGTTCATCACACTCATCACGATGATCAGCGCTGCCACGCCGAGCATCACCGCAACAAGGCTGATTCCAGCCACCAGGAAGATGAACCCTTCCCCCTTGCCCGGCAGCAAATACCGCCGCGCAATCATTCGTTCATATCGCGAAAGAATCATGGAATTACTTGATATCCTGACCAGTGCATGGGCTGCTCTAGGCAGCGCCTTCGCTATAGGCAAGAACGACGGGCTGTTGCACCAAGAACACAGGCTGTTCCCAAAATGAATCACCGACACACTTTACCCGTGACAGCAACGCGGGGCGCGCATAGCAACATAAATGAAACATAGGCAATGGCCGTGGTTCAGGGACGCTGCAGTCCCGTTCTGGAGCTTGGGGGCTGAAAGAACGGTCGACGCAGTACCAAGGGGGAGACGAGCAATCGTCCATCTACGCCCGGATCGGCAACGGTCCGGGCGTTTATGATTCTAGACCTGAAAATCCCTCTTGAACGCGCTCCAGAGCAAACCATATTTCCCTTGTCCGGCCGCCATATGGGGCTGGGCAATCAGGTGGCGAGTGCCGGTATGGGCTCGCTGCAATATGGAATATGCTCATAGGAGATATGACAATGCGTGGTTTTGATTTGACCCCTTATCGCCGTTCCACCGTTGGATTCGACCGTCTGTTCGACCTGATCGAAAACAACGCGCGTGTGAACCAGGGTGACAACTACCCCCCCTTCAACATCGAACGGCTTAGCGAAGATCGGTATCGCGTAACGCTCGCCGTTGCCGGATTCCGTTCGGATGAACTGGAAATCACGGCGCAGCAGAACCTGTTGCAGGTCAGCGGTCGCAAGGAAGATGTGTCGAAGTCCGAACAGGGCAAATATCTGCACGTCGGCATCGCCAATCGCAGCTTCGACCGCCGCTTTGAACTGGCCGATTTCGTGCGCGTGGAAAATGCCGATCTGGCCGATGGCTTGCTCGTCATCGAACTGGTTCGTGAAGTTCCCGAAGCGATGAAGCCCAAGAAGATCGCTATCAATGGCGGTCAGCTTGTCGATATCAACAAGGATCAGCGCGCCGCATAATCGCCGCATCGATCCCGATGCTGATGAGGGAGCCGCAATCGAGCGGCTCCCTTTTTTAATGCGTGGCCGCGATCCAGGGATGTGCGTCTCCTGGCGCGCGCACGACTCGCACCGAACCGTTTTTCAGGTCTATTGCAACGCCGCCCGTGCGCCTCAGCATGGCCTTGTCGATCTTCAACCAGCGGGGGAAGCAGGTTCTTGGCAACCACCGTTCGCTGATGACGATATCTGCCGCGGCGCATTCTTTTGCGAGCACAGGCGCGTCCACCATATTCTGACTGCGCGTGGTCAGCACGCGCCACGCTCTATTGCCGTGTGTCACGGTCACGGCGCACAGATCTTCACTGCATCGCGCCTGACGCAATGCCGTCATCGCCCGCAATTCCCCATCGTATCCTGCGCTTTCTGACAGCGTATCGCGGACATAGTCACCCGCTTTCTCGCGTAATAGCGCCATATCTCCCGCCGCAGTCCGAATGGCGACATGACGTCCATCGCCCGTCACCAGCACATCGGGCGGGCGTGCGCTGAGCATCAGCAGAAGGCCAGCCGCTATCGTCACAGTTCCCAACCAGCGCGCCCGCGTGCGCCACAACAAGCACCACAGGCCACCGGCAATAACCAGCGCGAAGGCTCCTGCGCCGAATGTCGGCAACAGAGCCACCGCATAGGGTTGCGCGGCAACTGCATGCGCCACGAACAGCAACAGCCGAAGCGAATGTTCTACGACCCACCAGGCCGGGGCACCCAAGCCGAGACCGAATGCACGCCCCATGCCATCCATCAGCAGCGCCAGCGCCTCGAACGGCATGACGATGAATGTGGTCAGCGGAATGGCCACCAGATTGGCCAGCGACCCCAGCATCCCCGCCTGATGAAAATGGAACAGCGCTATCGGAGCAAGTACGATTTCCACTGCGATGCCGGTCAGGAACAACACCAACACGCCGCGCGCCAAACGCAGCGGCCAAGCTTCATCGCGGCCATGCGTAAGGGCACGAAAACGGGGATGCTCCGCCAACGCAACAATAGAGACAACGGCCGCAAAGCTCATTTGAAAACTCGGCCCCACCAATGATTCGGGCCAGAGCAGCAAAACGAATACCGCACCCGCCGCGATCAATCGCAAGGTCAACGCCTCGCGCCCGAGCGCAAGGCCACCCAGCACCAGCAATGCCGATACGCAGGACCGCACGGTCGGGACATCCGCGCCCGTCATCAGCGTATAGGCGATCCCGGCACCGGCCCCGCCCAGCGCAGCGATCAGCATCAGCGGCCACCGCGACGCGGCCCTCCGGCTCAGCGCCAGCAGCCGGAAAATCAGGAAAATCACTGCGCCAATAAAAGCCGTTACATGCAGACCGCTGATCGACAGGAGATGCGCCAATCCGCTGCGGCGCATCGCATCTGCATCGGCTTCGCTGATCGCCCCACGGTCACCAGTCGCCAGCGTGGCTGCGATTGCGCCAGCCCCGCCCGCCATCTGCGCCTGAATATGGCTCGACAGCCTTTGCCTGACAGGTGGCAAGGAGGAATCGCCAGCCTGCGCCACTGTTATCGGTGGAACGGCGCGCCCGGTCGCACCGATACCCTGAAAATAGGCTTTCTGTGCAAAGTCATAGGCTCCCGGCACGGCGGGCGGTGCCGGGGGCATCAGCCTTGCACGGAAACGGATTGTTGCCCCCGCGGCAATACCTTCACGCCAATCCTTGTTCACGACATTGATGCGGATCTTTGCAGGCAGATCGTCGCGCGCCAACGGCCGGAGAATCAGCCGCGTCATCTCCTGCGCCGGCAGTGGCTCCACGGACTGCACCTTCGCCGTAATCTCGACAAAGGCGGGACGGGCAATGGGTGGCGTCCCGGCGATCATGGCCTTTCCCCAAACGATCAGGCACCCGGCACAAGCCAGCAATCCGGCAGCGATAACGATCCGCCTGATCCTCCCTCCTTCCGGCAAGAAAGCGCCGCCCAACGCCACGGCCAGCGCCACGCAGCAAAACGCTGCCCATGCCATCGGATCGGGTAAAACGAACCATGCGGCGATCCCGCTGCCGAGCCCCACCGGCAGCCAGAGCGGGACATGCTCGCGCTCCTTTTCCAGCCAGCGCTCCATTGTATCGAGAACGGCTGTCCCATAGCGCTGCAATCCCGCGTCATCGCGGGTTTGTCCCGGCTCAAAAGCCATGCTAGGGGGCGTCGCAGTCATAGTTTGTACATCTGGAATGTCGGGGAATCATTGCGTGAGCGCAACTGCTGAAAATACTTCTGTCGTTACGCGCTTTGCTCCTTCTCCAACCGGATTCCTGCACATTGGCGGCGCCCGTACCGCACTGTTCAACTGGCTGTTCGCTCGGCATCATGGCGGCAAGTTCCTGCTGCGGATCGAAGACACCGACCGTGCGCGTTCGACCGAACCGGCGATTGCGGCCATTTTCGATGGTCTGGACTGGCTAGGCCTTGGCGGTGACGAGGAGCCGGTGTTCCAGTTCGCCCGCGCTGCCCGCCATGCCGAAGTGGCCCACGCGATGCTCGACGCCGGTCACGCCTATCGCTGCTACGCAACGCCCGAAGAGCTTGCTGAACTCAGGGAGCAGCAGCGCGCTGCCAAGCAGCCCATGCGCTACGATGGGCGCTGGCGCGATCGCGATCCGTCCGAAGCGCCTGCCGGTGCGCCTTATGTCGTGCGCATGAAAGCACCGCGCGAAGGCGAAACCGTTATAGAAGACGCAGTACAGGGTCGCGTCGTCGTTCAGAATGCCGAGCTGGACGACATGATCCTGCTGCGTTCGGATGGCACACCGACCTACATGCTGGCGGTCGTAGTGGACGACAACGACATGGGCGTCACTCATGTGATCCGTGGCGACGATCATCTGAACAACGCCTTCCGTCAGCTTTGCATCATTCGCGCAATGGGCTGGAAGGAACCGACCTACGCCCATATCCCGCTGATCCACGGCACCGATGGCGCGAAGCTGTCAAAGCGGCATGGCGCCCTGGGCGTCGACAGCTATCGCGATGAGATGGGGATGCTGCCCGAAGCGGTGCTCAATTATCTCCTGCGTCTGGGCTGGGGTCATGGCGATGAAGAGATCATCCCCATCGCGCGCGCCATCGAACTGTTCGATTTGGCCGGGGTCGGTCGCTCTCCTTCCCGTTTCGACATCAAGAAGCTGGAAAATCTGAACGGCCATTACATTCGCGAAGCCGACGATGCGTATCTTGCGGCGCTTGTCGCACCCCGCGTCGCTACGCTCACGGGCAACGAGTTGTCACCCGCCGATGTCAGGTTGTTGACGACGGCCATGGCGGCGCTGAAGCCGCGCGCAAAGACGCTGGATGAAATCGCCGATGGCGCGCTTTTCCTCTTCAAAAAACGCCCATTGGATTTTGACGAGAAGGCGCTGTCTCTGCTAGACGATGCCGCGCGCGTGCTCATAGGAACAACCGTCGACGCCCTTTCCCCCGTCCAGTCCTGGACGATAGACGCGATCGAAGAAGCAATAAGACATGTCGCAGAGGATGCCGGACTTGGTCTTGGTAAGGTAGCGCAGCCCCTGCGTGCCGCTTTAACGGGGCGTACTACTTCACCTGGCATATTCGACGTGCTCTTTCTTCTTGGGAAAGACGAAACCCTGTCACGACTTTCGGACGTACGGCAGTCCCCCGCGGGCTGACGCACAATATAGGAGAACACAATGGCCGACACCAAAGCCACCCTCACGATCGGAGACAATACGAAGGATTACGACATCCTCAGCGGTTCGGTCGGCCCGCAGGTCATCGACGTGCGCAAGCTGTACGCCAATACCGGCATGTTCACCTACGACCCCGGCTTTACATCGACGGCAAGCTGCGAATCCGCGCTGACCTACATCGATGGCGACGAAGGCATCCTGCTGCATCGCGGCTATCCCATCGAGCAACTGGCCGAACAGTCCAGCTTCATGGAAGTTTCGTACCTGATGCTGAACGGCGAACTGCCCGATGCCGCGACGCTGGAAAAGTTCACACACACCATCACGCGCCATACGATGGTCCATGAACAGCTCTCGACCTTCTATCGCGGCTTCCGTCGCGATGCGCACCCTATGGCGATCCTGTGCGGTGTCGTTGGTGCGCTGTCGTCCTTCTACCACGATTCCACGGACATCAACGATCCGCAGCAGCGCACCATCGCCAGCCATCGTCTGATCGCCAAAATGCCGACCATTGCGGCAATGGCATACAAATATTCCGTGGGTCAGCCTTTCGTTTATCCCCGGAACGACTTGTCTTACACCGGCAACTTCCTGCGTATGACCTTCGGCGTGCCAGCCGAAGAATATGAAGTTGATCCCATCATCGAATCGGCGATGGACAAGATATTCATCCTCCACGCCGACCATGAACAGAACGCCTCGACCTCAACCGTGCGCCTCGCGGGTTCGTCGGGCGCGAATCCCTTCGCTTGTATCGCCGCAGGCATCGCGTGCCTGTGGGGTCCGGCGCATGGCGGTGCCAACGAAGCGGCGCTCAACATGCTGCGCGAAATCGGCACGCCAGATCGCATTCCCGAATATATCGCCCGCGCCAAGAACAAGGACGATCCGTTCCGCCTGATGGGCTTTGGCCATCGCGTGTACAAGAATTTCGATCCGCGCGCGAAGGTGCTGTCAAAGGCTGCATCGGAAGTGCTCGACAAGCTGGGTATCAACGATCCCGTTCTGGATACGGCACGCGAACTGGAGCAGATTGCACTGAGCGATCCCTACTTCATCGACAAGAAGCTGTATCCCAACGTCGATTTCTACAGCGGCGTGATCCTGTCGGCGATTGGCTTCCCGACCGAGATGTTCACCGTGCTGTTCGCCCTTGCCCGCACCGTGGGTTGGGTGGCGCAGTGGAACGAAATGATCTCGGATCCAGCACAGAAGATCGGTCGTCCGCGCCAGCTTTACACTGGCCCGTCGCAGCGCGACTATGTGCCAGTAGCGCAGCGCTAATCGGCAAACGTTCAAAAGGGCGGCGTCTCCATCGAGACGCCGCCCTTTTTTTGCCTAGGCGCCGGGTAACCGCAGAACGAAACGGGCGCCCTGCCCCGGCGCACTGTCTACGGTGATGTCCCCGCCCATCGCGCGCGCCAATCGGCGGGAGATATAAAGGCCAAGGCCGCTGCCGCCCGCTTCATCGCGGCCCAGTCGTTCGAACTTGTCGAAAATGCGATCCTGATCGTCGTGGGCGATGCCTCGCCCCTGATCCGCAATCGTCACCTGCGCTACGCCGTCCATCGATTCCGCGCGCACCCATATCATCGAACCTTCGGGCGAATAGCGGATCGCATTGCCGATCAGGTTGACCAATATCTGCAAGGTCCGTCGAAATTCACCGACAGCGGGAACGATTTCGTCGCTCTGCGGCACGTCGACGCGGATGGTGCGATCCGCGGCCTTTACCGCGAGCAATCCTGCCGCACGGCGAGACAGATCGGCCAAATCGATATCTTCATGCGTCACCGTAAAATCGGGCCGGTCGATTGCCTGAAGATCGGCAAGATCGTCCACAAGCTCCATCAGATGGCGACCGGCCGTAGCGATATCCGCCGCATAGCTGGCATAGTCTTCGCGCAGCGGACCTTCCAGCTGGCTGCTGATCGTATCGGCATTGGCAATGATACGCCCCAGCGGCTGCCGCAACGCGCGGTCAAGCCGCCGCCCGAATAGTGGCGTTCCGGTCTCGGTCGGCGCAGCATGGCGTTCAACCTCGGCTACATCCAGCGATGCTTTGCCACGATATCCGCTTAGCCGTCCTGCTGCGTCGAACATCGGCATACCGGACAGGAGATATACACTGCCATCTTTGCCCGTGGCCTGCTGCGCCGAAAAGGATCGGCGTTCAGCAAAGGCATGGAGTATCGGCAACTGGCCATCCTCATCCGCTGTGATCCGAAACCATGCCGTCAACGGTGTGCCGACCTTCGGATAGTCGTTGGAGGCGTTGTCGGCATCGATCATGAGGATGCGCAATTGCGGATCGATCTGCCAGCTCCAGCCATCCTGCGTCGCGACGAGATCGGCCTCGCGGCCGGCAGAATCGTTGGCTACTTTGTGCGCGATACGTTCGCGCCATTCGACGACCGCCAATTCCACTTTGCCGTCGCGGGGCTTGGCCCGCACCCACATGTCGATATCTGCACTGCCACACGCTGCCACTATCGAGCGGGACAGCGGGATGTTCATACGAATGGACAGTCGGGCCAACGCTGCCAACTGCGGCACCGCCAAAGGCCCGCCAATCGCGCTACCCGCCTGCATTTGCAGCGTGGCAATCGGCGGATCGGCCGAGATCAGCGTTCCGTCGCCGTCCACAACGGCGCGAATGATATCCGAAGCCCCCGTCATGCAGCGCGCACCGTGGGAACTAGCGCCAGCTTGGCACGCAGTGGCGGGGGGCAGCGGAGCATATCGGCCTGCGCCATCGCATCTTCATCGCGCAGGTCGTCATAGCGTGCCGCCAGACGCACAAGCGTCGGATCGTCCCGCTCGCCGCGAACAATCCGCAAGTCGATCAGCAGGTGGCGATAATCGAAAGCAGTTCCACCCAACGTCTTGCACAATGCCGCCAGTTGCGCGTCACTGCCGTGCACCAGCACATCGAGCACGGTTTCCATCTCGATCCGCGTCACTTCCCCTGCCAACGCAGCAAAGAGCAGATAGCGGCGCTCTCCCAAAGCTTGCCCCAGTAATTCGGCATGGCGGTTTTGATGGCACAGGCTCCGCGCGAGCCGCTTGGCCAGTGCAAATGGCTCCGCGCCCTCATTATGGCGCGCCAGCAGAGCATAAGCGGCGGTCGCCATTGCCATCATGGCGGCGTTTTGCTCGGCCAGCCCAGCGCGATGCAGTTCCGTTCCCAGAACCGCAGCCGTCGTCCACACCAGTTCGGCGAAATGCTCCGCAGGCAAATCCGCTTGCATCGTGCGTACGCCTGCGTCTCTGGCCGACCAGCGCGCATCGGCCAACAACAGATTGGCTGCCATATCCGCAATCTCAGGGTCGGCATCGCCGATAAGCAGACCAGTACCAGAAACGGCATCTGCCGAAGGATCGCCGTCCACCCGCACCGACTGTCCGCCCAGCAGGCTGATGGCCGCACGAAGGCGCATGTGTGCCATCAGTTCGGGCGACAGCATGAACGGCATGCGCTGCACGGAAGACCATGATGCGGAGCTTTCAAGTCCCCCCAGAAGCCGCCCAATTTTCGTGTCGCGCGTCAGCAACGTCATGGCCGTTTCTACGGTATTCAGGCATCCCGCCAGATGTCGGCGTGCCTCGCTGGTCAGCGCATCGGGCCAGCGGCGCGCGTCGTTTCCGAAAAAATGATTGAAATCGATCAGGTGACGCACCGCTCCACCCACCGTGACGCTGTCAACGGTCGACGACGGCCAGAAGTCCGCAGGATTGGAGTCCGTAATAGTGAACGGAGGGGCGCTCATTTGGCCGCTATAAGCGCGTGTCGTTAATTTGCGATAAACCGAGAGATGACGTGAAAACTATATCACATGGCGAGGGGCGATCAGCTCTTTCGGTCAGTCAATACGATCGTTCCTATCGATCCGATGGCACACAGAGTGGCGACCGCCAATGCTGCATTGATGCCCGATAGAATGATCGCGATCAAAGCCACCAGCAATGCCGAGCCCGGAGTGAAAAGTGCCCAGGGCTTGGCGAAACTTGTGCGACGCCAACGCACCGCCAGCAGGATCACACCCACCAGTAACGACAGATACAGGCCATCCATCAGTGCGCCTGCTTCACTGCCGATCACTGTAAAGCCGATGAGCGCAATGATCCCGGGCGCCAGCGCCGCCCATCCGGTGTCGTGGCTACGTCGCGCCAAAAGTCCCAAACGGTCCGATGTCAGCGATAATATCAGACCGCCTAGCATCAACAGGATAGCGAATACCGGCCAGCCAAGTGCGGCTGCGATGACCCCTATAGTCGACAGCGCCATGCCGCCGATCCGGATTTGCGACGCGGGAACTTGCGTGCGCAGCAGCATGGGGGCCAGTCGCGTCGCAGCGTGAGACAGAATGTAATGCTCCGCCCCACCGTCGGTCGACAGAGCATCGGACCCTTTGCTCAACAGCCCCTGCGAGACGAGATCGGCCGACGCCTGATTGTCGATCAGCGCGACCCGGCCTTCCAGTATATCTTCTTGCAACACAATAAGCCGATGCGCGCCAGCCTGCACCACCGCGCGCATGAGCGTCAGTTCAAGATCCCAGTCCCCGAGCATATCGAGCGTACCGAACAGCACTTCCGGCGTAGCGCGCAGCAGCCCGGCCCATCTGTGCTGCCCATCTATCCGTTCGAACGGGGCACTTACCCTGCTGTCGTCTACGGCCAACAGGACGTTGCCAGATCGTTGCGATATCGAAACGAAGTGGTTCTGCGCGATGATCGCTCCATCGGCGATCAGCAGCATATCCCGGTCGCGCGGCGCTTCTCGCACCAGCGATACCATGTCACGGATCAGCGAGACGTTGATCTTGTCCGCTGTCAGTCGGTCAACGGCCTGCGAAAGAAAGGGCGTAACCGCGCTCACAAGGATCAGAATGTGGGTGGCCCCGGCGTCAGCGGCCTGGCGGACTTGATATTCGACCAGGCTATGCCCGGCGAAGTGCAACCCGGCACGCAACGCTCCACCTGGACCGGAAGAGGGCGCAAAGTTCGCGGAATGGCTGGCGCAAATGACGGCCGCAAATGACATGGATGAAGATGGACCCGGCTATGATGCTCTGAAACCATCTTCTCGCAACGCTAAGCCCGCGATGCAAGGTCTGCTTTTATCGATTTCACGTGTCGACTTATTGGCTGTCCAGTTCGAAGGTCGCCAGCGCCGCCTTTATACGGCGCACTATTTTGGGATCTCCGGGGGCCGACGTCGCCGCTTCCTCAGCCAAAGCCATCAGTCCCTCCACACCGAAGCTGGCGGCAAGCCCTTTGAGACGCCACGCAGCCAGTTGCCAGTTGGCATCGCACCGGGCGCGGCCCAACAGGTCGACATGATGATTCGCGCTTTCAAGGAAAACGCCACGCAGATCGCTGATCAGGGCAATGTCATCGCCCACTGCTGCGGCCAATGCCGCCTCCAAAGCTCCGGGATCATAAGACATGTGAGGGGAATACGCGCCAGACCGTTAAAGTTTGGTTGCAAATGGCCATTTCCGCGGCACGAAAACATGTTACAGAGGCTGTCATGAGCGGGGGCATTAAAATCGTCGATTTACGGCGCGGGAACAATCGCGCAGTGGCGCAGGACATTGAAACGGAAACGGAATTGCTGTTGGAAGACAGCGTGGCCGAAGAAGATCCGCTGGCCACTTTCTGGCCGGAGGAGGAACCTGCCCCGCCGCCAAAGCGATTTGCACGTATCGGCTTATTGTTTGCGGCACTCGCAGTCGCCTGGATCGGTTTTAACGGCTGGCTCCATTTCGGCCGTGGCATCCCCCTGCCTTCCATCGATTCGGTGCCTTATATCGTGACCACCATGGCCATGCCGTTGGTCCTGCTCATCACCGCCTACCTCCTCCTCATGCGCAACAGCCGTGCCGAAGCCCACCGCTTTGCCGATGTTGCTCGCATGCTCCGCGAAGAAAGCGTTGCGCTCGAAACACGGGTGTTGCGCCTTGGTCGGCAACTCGGCGCGGCACGCCAGACCATGGAGGAGCAGGCATCGCTGCTGGAAAGCTATGGCGCTGCCGCCAGCGCCAACATGGAAGCGTCGGCACAGATCATCGCCGCTCGCGCCGCCGAAGCCTCGACCAGTGCGGCCGCAGCCGATCTGGCCGGATCGCAGCTTGCAAGCCGCTTCGGGCTGCTGCTGCAATCCTTTCCGCAACTTGAAGATCGCGCAGACAGCATGACGGCGCGATTGGCGGATAGCGGCCATGCCCTGGCCGAACGGATCGATGCGCTCGAAACCCGGCTCCACGCCATCGCCGAACTGTCCGATGATGCGCGCAGCCGGACTCTGGCAGCCACCAAGAGCCTCACTAGCCAGCTTGGCCAGTTGCAGGACGCCACCCGCTCCACATCGGAAGAAGTGAGCGGCATGGCAGAGCTTGCAGCCAATCGTATCGACATAGCGCTGGATCGTGCGCGCGCCGCCCTGACCGAAACCTGCAACGGTCTGGACGCTCAAAGCGCCACGCTGACGACGCTTGTGGAGCGGGCGCGCGGCACTTTGAGCGAGATAGGGTCGGACACGATCCGCGACTTTGCCGACAATAGTGCGGAGATCGAATCGCGCCTGCATGATCTCAATCGTCTGATCGAGGGACAAAGCACGCTCGCCTCGGGCCTGAGCGAAGGCCTTGCGGACAAACTGACCTTGCTTGAGTCGCGTTTCGTTACGTTCGAGCAGGACGGGCTGGCGCGGAACGAACGCTTGTCACGCGCTCTTGCAACCCTGGCGACCGAAGCTGACCGTATGGATCAGGCACTGGGTAACGGCAATGCATCGGCAGAGCAGCTTATCGGCAAATCCGAAACACTGATGCTCGCCATCGATTCAAGCGTGCGCGAAGTCGATGAAACCTATCCCCTCGCCTTGGCGCGCCTGAATACACGGATTACGGAATCGCGCGGTTTGCTTGCCGCCGCCGCGCCCGAGATCGAAGCGCTGGAAGCAGTGGCCGATGCCATATTAGGACGTACCCAGGAAGCCGAGGAGTTGCTCCGCGGTCAAAGCCGTCGCCTGTCCGAATGGCTTGAAAGCACCGAGAGCGGGCTGCTGGCAAATCGCACACAAGTCGATGGATTGCAGGATGCACTGGATACCGCAGGCAGCACTGCGTCGCGCCTGACCGAAAGCGCCGGACCGCAATTGATCGCTGCCCTGCTTCGCGTGAAGGACACCGCCGATCAAGCAGCGGATCGTGCGCGTCAGGCACTCAGCCGGGCCATCCCCGAAGCTGCCCAAGCGCTTGGCGAAGCCAGCGAAGCGGCGATGCAGCACGCTATTGGTGACCGGGTGACGGCGCAGATAGCCGAAGTGGGTGAAGTCGCCGAACGCGCCGTAAAGGCCGCCCATCACGCATCGGACCGATTGATGCGCCAATTGCTTACCATTGCGGACACGAGCGCCAGCATCGAGCAACGCATCCAGCAGGCCGAGCAAGCTGCCGAAGATCGCGACCGCGACAACTTTGCACGTCGCTCCGCACTCCTCATCGAATCGCTCAACAGCACGGCGATCGATGTGTCGAAAATACTGGCCAACGATGTGTCCGACTCAGCCTGGGCGGCATACCTGAAGGGCGACCGAGGCGTCTTTACACGGCGGGCCGTCAAGCTGCTCGACGCTGGGCAGTCACGCGAGATTGCGCTTCACTACGACAACGATCCTGAATTCCGGGAACATGTTAATCGCTACATCCACGATTTCGAGGGGATGCTTAGGACGATCCTCTCGGCGCGCGACGGCAGTGCGCTGGCCGTCACCATATTGTCGTCGGATATGGGCAAGCTCTACGTTGCGCTGGCACAGGCGATCGAACGCCTGCGCCAGTGATCAACGGCGGGATATGTACGCCAGCGCGTTCAGGTTGACCCAGCCATTGACATAATTGGCATAGAACAACCCGAACAATACAGCCGATAAGACCGTGCTCAGCAGGACGACGCGCAACGGCCGGAAGTTCGTTGGCGCGCTGTCCGCATGACCCTTCGCAACAACCTCTCCTGTCTCATCAGGCGTCTTCAATCCAAAGGGCAGGATGATGAAGGCTGAGACGACCCAGAAGAGGAAGTATATCGCGGCAATCGCGTAACCGTTCATGGCCGCCCCCTATGCGTTGACGATCAGGACGTCGACGATCGGCTTCTTGCCTGTCCAGCGGGTCGCCGAGCGGCGCACGGCCAGACGGACACGCTCCCGCAACGCCTCTTCCTCTTTCGCACCTTTAGTCACAGCCTTGGCCGCTTCCTCGGACGCCTCGACGATGAACGCCTCCTTGTCTTCTTCGACCGGAACACCCTGTACGCGAACAGCGGGCGTGCCGATCAGGCCGCCTTTCCGATCGATGGCGACCGCGACACTGATCTGACCGTGCAGCGCTAACTTGCGCCGCTCGTTCATCGTCGATCCGTCCGCTGGAAGGATGACGTCGCCATCCAGAACCAGACGGCCCGCGGTCTCCTTGCCGATGATCTTGGGCGTGCCGGGCGCGAGGCGGACGATGTCGCCATTGCCCTGCACCACAGCATGTGGAATGCCTTCGCTTAAGCCCAGACGCGCCTGCTCAGCCATGTGCCGCATTTCGCCATGAACGGGCAGCAGTATTTCGGGACGAATCCATTTATACATAGCCTGCAGTTCCGGGCGGCCCGGATGGCCTGACACATGGACTTCGGCCTGACGGTCGGTGACCATCACCACGCCCTTGGTCGCCAGTGCATTCTGGATACGGCCGATGGCAATCTCATTGCCTGGAATCTGCTTCGACGAGAAGATGACCATGTCCTCTGCGTCCAGTTTGATGGGGTGACTATCGAACGCAACGCGCGCCAAAGCAGCCCTCGCCTCGCCCTGCCCGCCGGTGGCAATGATCATCACCTTGTTACGCGGCATTTTCATTGCCGTTTCCCAATCGACCATCTCGGGGAAGTCGCGCAAATATCCGGCACTTTTGGCGTTACCGATAATGCGATCCAGCGAGCGACCCGCAACGCAAACGGTACGCCCGGTCTCGCGTGCGACTTCGCCCAAAGTTTGCACACGCGCCGCATTGGACGCGAAAGTCGTGACCAGAACGCGCTTCTTCGCGCCCTTTACGACTTCCAGCAAGCCTGTGCGCACATCGCCTTCTGATCCACTGGCTTCGGGATTGAATACATTGGTGCTGTCACAAACGAGCGCGAGCACGCCCTTGTCGCCAACGGCGGTCAGCTGTTCGGGAGTGGAAGGCACTCCGAGCAACGGTCGGTCGTCCAGCTTCCAGTCGCCGGTATGGAATATGGTGCCATAAGGCGTATCGATAACCAGAGCATTGCCCTCAGGAATCGAATGAGCGAGCGGCATGTACCGGAAACCGAATGGCCCCAGTTGTACGCTTCCTTCATTGGGGATGATGTGCAGCTTGACCTGGCTCTTGATGCCTTCCTCTTCCAGCTTCATGCGAATGAGACCGGCTGTGAAAGGCGTGGCATAAAGCGGCACGCCCAGATCGGCGGCAAGATAGGGTATGGCGCCGATATGGTCCTCATGCCCGTGGGTCAGGACGATACCGAGCAGGTCGTCGCGGTTGTCCTCGATAAAGCTAAGGTCGGGAAGGATCAGGTCAACGCCGGGATAGCTGGGATCGGCAAAAGTAAGGCCCAGATCGACCATGACCCATTTGCCCTGGCAGCCATAAAGATTGACGTTCATGCCGATTTCCCCCGACCCGCCAAGGGCCAGGAAAAGCAATTCATTCTTGGGTGTCATTACGAAACAAAACTCCTGTGGCGCCGCGCCCATTCCCGGCACGGCGCAGTCTTCATTGTGCTGGAGAATGATCCAGCGGTCAGATTCTACCGTGCATCAGCGCCAGTCCCTGAATGGTCAGGTCCGGCGCAATCGCATCGAAAATATCGGTGTGCTCATCGAAGAGCACGGCGAGGCCGCCCGTCGAAATAACGCGGACCGGGCGACCGATTTCCGCGCGCATACGGGCGACCAGCCCCTCGATCATCGCAACATAACCCCAGAAAACGCCGATCTGCATCTGCGCTTCGGTGGTTCGACCGATCACGGAGCGATCGTCGGGTGCCGCAATGGCTATACGAGGCAGCTTTGCCGCAGCGCTGACCAATGCATCGAGCGAAAGATTGATGCCTGGCGCGATGATCCCGCCTTTGTAGGTACCGCCATAATCGACGACATCGAAAGTGGTTGCGGTACCGAAGTCTATAACGATTAAATCGCACTTATAGAGATGGTGCGCCGCGATAACATTTACAACGCGATCGGCACCAACCGATGCAGGCTCATCGACGTCCAGAGCAATGCCCCATGCCACGGGCGGCTGGCCGGCGATCAGCGGCTCAACTTTGAAATACTTGGTCGATAGAACTTCCAGATTATGGAGTGCACGCGGCACGACCGTGGCAATGATCACGGCATCGACGTCGCTCATGGCGAAGCCTTCGAGAGTCAGCAACTGGTTGAGCCAGACGGCATATTCATCGGCAGTGCGGCGCGGGTCGGTCGCGATGCGCCAACGCGCGCGGATGTTGCCAGCGTCAACCAGCGCAAAAACCACATTCGTGTTGCCCGCATCGACAGCGAGAAGCATCAGGTCATCCTCAATCGAAATAGATCGTGCCGGGTCATAGCAGGAATATGTCGCCGGCGTGAATGGTTCGGCGCGTTCCGTCCGCCAAGTCGAGAATGAGCGCGCCGCTGGCGTCCAAATCTGCGAAATGGCCGCTCAATTCCGTCCCGTCCGGCAAGTGCGCTCGAATGGCCGTGCCGGATGCGTGCGCGGCTTTCAGCCAGAGCGTCCGAATGGGATCGAGACCGTAGGTACGCCACTGGGACAGGCGCGCTGCGAATATTTCCGCCAGCGTGCTTAACATGCTCGTCGCATCGGTATCGACAGCGCCATGCGCCCAGAGACTCGTCGTCGCGCGGTCAGGTAGAACGGGGGGAGCCATGATGTTGAGGCCAATACCAAGTACGACTGCGTTCCCCGTACGCTCCAGCAACATGCCGGACAGTTTGGCGGGACCGACCAATATGTCGTTGGGCCATTTTATCCGTGCCTTTCCCGGTAGCACCATTTCCACGGCTTGCCAGACAGCAACCCCGGCGACCAGCGCAAGGGTCGGCGGCGGGGGATCGCCGGGCTGCAAGCGTATGAGCGTGGAGCAATACAGATTGCCGGGCGGGCTTTCCCATACGCGGTCAAGCCTCCCCCTTCCCCCGGCCTGCATTTCGGCACGAAGCCAGAGGCCTTCTGTTGCGCCGTCTGCGACCAATGCCAGAATGTCGGCATTGGTCGAGACGGATTGCGCAACCGTGCGGATCTCTATCGTCAGAAGAGCGCCGCCGCCGCTGCGGCGCTGGCGCTATCCAGCACGGGATTGAGGAGATAACCGAACACGATGACGGCTGCACAGAGCGCGATAACGGTGTTCTCGATGATCGGCGTACCGGTGGCATACTCGGCGGCTGGCTCATCGAAATACATCGTCTTGATGATCTTCAGATAGTAAAATGCGCCAATCACCGATGCTGCAATGCCGAAGGCTGCAAGGCCAAGGAGGCCAGCACCGACTGCGGCATCGAACACCAGGAACTTGGCCCAGAAACCGAAGAGCGGTGGAATACCGGCAAGGCTGAACATGAAGATCGCCAGCGCCGCCGCCAGCCCCTTGCGCGATTGCGAAAGTCCCGCAAGGCTTGCGATGGTTTCGATAGGATTACCGTCGCGGTCGCGCATCTGGATGACGCAGAAGAAGCTGCCGATGGTCATCACGACGTAGATTGTCATGTAGCTCATCGTGGCCGCGACACCGGCAGGCGTTCCGGCAGCAAGGCCAATGAGCGCAAATCCAACGTTGTTGATAGACGAATACGCGAGCAGACGCTTGATGTTCGTCTGACCGATGGCGGCGACGCCGCCGAACAGGATCGATGCCAAGGCGACGAAGATCACGATCTGCTGCCATGCCATACCGCCCGGACCAAGCGCCTCGATGGCAACGCGCACCGTCAGACCCATGGCGGCGACCTTCGGTGCACTCGCGAAGAAGGTCGTTACCGGCGTCGGCGCACCTTCGTACACATCGGGCGTCCACATGTGGAACGGGACGGCGCTGATCTTGAAAGCCAGACCCGCCAGCACAAACACCATGCCGAACAGCAAGCCATTGGAGAGCTTGTCCCCCATGGCTACCGCGATCCCATCGAAGCTCGTCGATCCAGAAAAGCCGTACAGCAGCGAAATGCCATAAAGGAGAATGCCGCTCGCCAGCGCGCCAAGGACGAAATATTTGAGCCCTGCTTCGGCCGAGCGCGTATCCTGCCGCATGAAGCTGGCGAGGACATAAGCCGCGAGGCTGTTGAGTTCGAGGCCGACATACAGCGTCATCATGTCGCCTGCCGACACCATCATGCCCATGCCGATGCAGGCCAGCAGGATCAGTATCGGATATTCGGCGCGGAGCGCGCCACTGGCATTGGCTGCCGTAGGGGCAAAGAACCTTGGGGCCACGAGTATAGAGGCAGCGGCAGCCGCATAGATCAGGACTTTGGCATAAGCCGCGAAGGCGTCGGCCCGATACAGGCCGTCGAACGCGTCCCCACCGTGACCGGGCAAGCCGAGCAACGTCAGGCCCGCAGCCACAAGAGTCGCGATGGACATCCAACTGACGACTTTAGCCATGCGGTCACCGGCATATGCGGCGACCATAAGCAAAACGAGTGCGCCCACGGTCAGCACCAGTTCGGGTGCAACCATTGCAAGAGATGCGGAATCGATCATCAGTGCGCCTCCGCTGGCGTTTCATGGGTTTCGACAGCATGCCCTTCGGCAGCGGCGGCAGGCTTTCCTGCAGTCAATTTGGCGTCGCCGACAGGCTTGGCACGGTCAACGCGCGCAACCAGCGATGCAACGTCGGCGCGCATCGGCGCGATGAAGCTTTCAGGATAGACACCCATCCACAATACCGCAGCCGCGATAGGTGCGAGCAGCCACATTTCGCGTCCCGACAGGTCCGGCATAGCGCGGACATCGTCATGAACAATCTCGCCATAGCAAACCCGGCGATAGAGATAGAGCATGTAGGCGGCGCCCAGAATGATGCCCGTCGTGCAAACGATGGCCACCCAACTGGAGGCTTCATAGACACCCATCAGTGCTAAGAACTCACCGACGAAGTTGCTGGTCCCCGGCAAGCCCACGGCTGCCATAGTGAAGAACAGGAACAATACCGCATATTTGGGCATGTTGATCGACAGTCCGCCGTAGCGGCTGATCTCTCTGGTATGCAGGCGGTCGTAAATCACGCCCACGCACAGGAAGAGCGCACTCGCGACAAGACCGTGGCCGAGCATAACCATGATCGCGCCTTCGATACCCTGCTGATTGAAGGCGAACAGCCCGACGGTCACGATGGCCATATGGGCGACCGAGGAATACGCGATCAGCTTCTTCATGTCGCTCTGCACCAGTGCAACGAGTGACGTGTAGACCACGGCCACCATCGACAGGCCGAAGATCAAAGGCGCGAACTGTGCGGAGGCCTCCGGGAACATCGGGAGCGAGAAACGCAAGAAGCCGTAGCCGCCCATCTTCAACAGCACGCCTGCCAGGATGACGGAACCGGCAGTCGGCGCCTGAACGTGCGCGTCCGGCAACCAAGTGTGCACCGGCCACATCGGCATCTTCACGGCAAAGCTAGCGAAGAAGGCGAGCCAGAGCCATGTCTGAGCCTGAGGCGCGAAGTCGTAGGCCATGAGCACAGGGATGCTGGTGGAACCGGCTTCCTGCACCATCCACATCATCGCGATCAGCATCAGAACCGATCCCAGCAACGTGTAGAGGAAGAACTTGTAGCTCGCGTAAATGCGTTCTGCGCCGCCCCAGATGCCGATGATCAGGTACATCGGGATCAGGCCTGCTTCGAACATGACGTAGAAGAGGAAGATGTCCTGCGCCGAGAAGACGCCGATCATCAGCACCTCCATGAGCAGGAAGGCCGCCATATACTCGCCGACGCGCTTGTTGATCGCCACCCAGCTTGCGCCGATGCAGATCGGCATCAGGAACACCGTCAGCATGATGAGCATCAGTGCGATGCCATCGATGCCGAGCGCCCATGCGAAGCGACCGAAGATCGGTGCGTATTCGGTGAACTGCCACTGCGCACCTTGGATCTTATCGAAGGTCGCCCATAGGACGACACCCAACGCGAGGTCGATCAACGTCGCGATGAGCGCGATGCTGCGCGCCGATTTGTCGTTCACGAACAGACAGGCGATGGCCCCCGCCATCGGAACAGCCATCATCAGCGTGAGAATGGGAAAGCCAAGCTGGTTCATTATCGTGCGATCGCCCAGGTTGCAGCCGCGGCGAGCCCAAGCAGCATCACCAGCGCGTAAGTGTAGAGATAGCCCGACTGGAGCCGCCGTGTCAGCTTGCCCCCCTGCACCACCAGAGCGGCAAGGCCGTTGGGGCCAAAGCGGTCGATGATGCCAATATCGCCGACCTTCCAGAAGACCCGGCCAATGGCGAAGGCAGGCTTTACGAACAGGACGTTGTAAAGCTCGTCGAAATACCATTTGTTGAGCAGGAAGGTGTAGAGAACGCCGAACTGTCCGACGAACTGGCGCGGCCAGTCGGTGTAACGGATGTAGGAAAGCCAGGCGATTGCAAGGCCCGTGAGCATCACGGCAGCAGGCGCCAATTTCACCCACAACGGAACCTCATGCATTGCGTGCATCAGATGGGTGTTGAAGGCGATAGCACCCTGCCAGAACTCGGCGCCATGTTCGGCGTCGACGAAGCTGTGATGGAACAGAAAGCCGGCGAAGACTGCGCCAAAGCTGAGGACGATCAGCGGGATCAGCATGACCCAAGGACTTTCATGCGGGTGATAGCCGCCAGTACCAGCCAAAGCCGTACCGGTCGCGGGAGCACGATGCGCATGGGCATCATGGCCGTGCCCGGCATTTTCCTGCGCCGGTGCGTTGGCTTCCTCGCTGCCATGACCGTGCGCGGCATGGTCGTCGTGGCCGTGACTGTCGTGTAGCGCATGTTGGATATGTTCCGATGCGGCCCAGCGAGGCTTGCCGAAGAAGGTCAGGAACACCAGACGCCAGCTATAGAAGCTGGTGAGCAGCGCGGCAAAAATGCCGACGAAGAACGCGAGTTGACCGCGACCGCCGAACGCATAAGCCGCTTCGAGGATCGCATCCTTGGAATAGAAGCCTGCAAAGCCGAAGCCTGCGAATGAAGCAAATGGAAGCAAACCAACGCCGGTGATCGCAAGCGTACCGGCGGTCATCGCCCAGAAGGTAATCGGGATTTCCTTACGCAGCGCACCATAATAGCGCATGTCCTGTTCATGGTGCATCGCATGGATGACCGAGCCTGCGCCCAGGAACAGCAGCGCCTTGAAGAAGGCGTGGGTGAACAAGTGGAACATCGACGCCCCATAGGCACCGACGCCTGCCGCGAAGAACATGTAACCGAGCTGCGAACAGGTCGAATAAGCGATCACGCGCTTGATGTCGTTTTGCACCGTGCCGACGGTCGCAGCGAAGAGGCAGGTTGCGGCACCCACGAACGTCACTACGCCCAATGCTGTCGGGCTGGTTTCGAACATGGGCGAGAGGCGGCAAACCATGAACACGCCTGCGGTCACCATCGTCGCGGCATGGATCAGCGCCGACACCGGGGTCGGCCCTTCCATAGCGTCCGGCAACCATGTGTGGAGGCCAAGCTGCGCCGATTTACCCATCGCGCCGATAAACAGCAGCAGGCAGAGGACCGTCATCGTGTCGAAGCGGGCACCCAGGAAACCGATGGTCGAACCGGCCATTGACGGCGCGGCGGCGAGGATTTCAGGGATCGAAATGGTGTTGAACACCAGATAGGTGCCGAAAATACCCATCATGAAGCCAAGATCGCCGACGCGGTTGACCACGAAAGCCTTGATTGCCGCCGCGTTGGCCGAGGGCTTACGGAACCAGAAGCCGATGAGCAGATAGGAAGCGAGACCGACGCCTTCCCAACCGAAGAACATCTGAAGCAGGTTGTTTGCCGTTACCAGCATCAACATCGCAAAGGTAAAGAGCGAGAGATAGGCGAAGAAGCGCGGCTGATCGGGATCCTCGTCCATATAGCCCCAGCTATACAGGTGGACGAGCGCCGAAACGGTGGTGACCACGACGAGCATCACTGCCGTCATCGTATCGACGCGCAAAGCCCAGGCCGCGTTGAAATCGCCCGAACGGATCCAGGTGAACAGCGGCTCGACATGCGGCGTTGCGTCACCGCCGACGAACGACAGGAAGATCGGCCAGCTCAGCGCGCAGGAAGCGAACAGTGCGCCGGTTGTGACGATCTTTGCCGGCACATTGCCGATGATGCGATTGCCAAGGCCCGCGATGATCGCGGCAAGCAACGGGAAAAGGACGATAAGCTGGATCATGTCGAGGTCTTCAGCCCTTCATCCGGTTGGCATCATCGACGGCGATGGTGCCGCGACCGCGGAAATAGATGACGAGGATCGCAAGCCCGATGGCCGCTTCACCCGCCGCGACGGTAAGCACGAACATCGAGAACACCTGCCCCACCAGATCGCCCAGAAAGGCGCTGAAGGCGACGAGGTTGATGTTCACCGCTAGCAGGATGAGCTCGATCGCCATCAGGATGATGATCACGTTCTTGCGATTGATGAAAATGCCAAGCACGCCCATCACGAACAGGATGGCGCTGACGACCAGATAATGTTGCAGGCCGATCACAATTCCACCCCCTGCCCGACGGGCTGATTGACGTTGCGTACGGCATCCTGCGGACGGCGACGGTTCTGCTTGTCGATATTCTGGCCGCGAACGCCGCCACGAGCGCGGTGGGTCAGGACAATCGCACCGACCATCGCCACCAGCAGGACAAGCCCGGCGGCTTCGAACAGGAAGATGTAGCGTGTGTAAAGCAAAGCACCGATGGCCTGAATGTTCGATACATCGGCTGTGGCAGGCGCCGCGCGCTGCGCCAATTCTACCGGCCCCGCGCTCCATATGCCCACGCCCAACACGATTTCAGCCAGCAGGATCACCGCGATGGCCAGGCCGAAGGGCAGGTAATTGACGAAACCGGCGCGCAATTCGGCAAAGTCGATGTCGAGCATCATCACGACGAACATGAACAGCACCGCGACGGCGCCGACATACACGATCACCAGCAGCATCGCGATGAATTCCGCCCCCAGCAGGATCATCAGACCCGCTGCATTGAAGAAGGCAAGGATCAGCCAGAGCACCGAATGCACCGGGTTGCGCGAGAATATGGTCATCGCACCACTGGCGATCACCACCGTCGCAAACAGGTAAAAGGCTAGCACGTGAATCACTGGATCAATATCCCCCTGCGGTCGCGCAGCGCTTAACGATAGGGTGCATCGGCGGCAAGGTTCGCGGCCAAAGCACGCTCCCACTTGTCACCATTTTCAAGGAGCTTGGCCTTGTCGTAGATAAGCTCCTCACGGGTTTCGGTCGAAAATTCGAAATTCGGACCTTCGACGACGGCATCCACAGGGCAGGCTTCCTGACACAGGCCGCAGTAAATGCACTTGGTCATGTCGATGTCGTAGCGGGTCGTGCGGCGGCTGCCATCTTCGCGCGGTTGCGCTTCGATGGTGATCGCCTGCGCGGGGCAAACGGCCTCGCACAGCTTGCATGCGATGCAGCGTTCCTCGCCATTGGGATAGCGCCGCAGAGCGTGCTCGCCCCGGAAGCGCGGGCTGATCGGGTTCTTCTCATAGGGGTAGTTGATGGTCGCCTTGGGCTTGAAGAAATACTTCAAGGTCAGCCAATGCGCCTTCAAAAACTCGACGAGGAAGAAGGATTTGATCGCGTGGATCATGCTGCGCCTCCATAGCGCGTGAACATCAGGAAGCCGCTCACCAGCACGACCCAACCCAGCGACAGCGGCAGGAAGACTTTCCAGCCCAGACGCATAAGCTGATCGTAGCGGTAACGCGGTACGGTCGCCTTCACCCATGAGAAGATGAAGAAGAAGACGAGAATCTTGCCGAAGAGCCAGATGATGCCGGGGATATCGAACCACGGGATCAGGTCGATATCGAGCGGCGGGAGATAACCGCCCCAGAACAGGATCGCATTGAGCGCACACATCAGGATGACGTTAGCATATTCGCCAAGCCAGTAGAGCGCGAAGGCCATCGAGCTATATTCGGTCTGATAACCGGCGACGAGTTCGCTTTCCGCTTCTGTCAGATCGAAGGGCGCGCGGGCAGTTTCCGCCATCGACGAAATCAGGAACACAACCGCCATCGGGAACAGCAGCGGGTTGAAGCCATTGCCGTTGAGGAAACCATAATAGCCCTTCTGGCTCTCCACGATGGTTGTGAGGTTGAACGATCCTGCCCACAGCACCACGGAGATCAACACGAAACCGATGGAGACTTCGTAGGAAATCATTTGTGCCGATGCGCGCATCGCGGAGAAGAAGGGGTATTTCGAGTTGGAAGCCCAGCCCGCAATGACGACGCCATAGACGCCCAGCGAACTGATCGCGAGGATGTAGAGCAAGCCGACATTGATGTTCGACAGCACCACTTCGGCCTGAAACGGGATCACGGCCCAGGCCATCAGCGCGACAGTGAAGGTGATGATCGGTGCGATCAGGAACAGGCCGCGATTGGCCGCCGAAGGAATGATCGTTTCCTGCAGGAATACCTTCAGACCATCGGCGAAGGATTGCAGCAAGCCGAAAGGTCCAACGACGTTCGGTCCCTTTCGCAGCGCCATTGCTGCCCAAATCTTGCGATCGGCGTAGATGATCATGGCGACGGCCAGCATGACTGGAAGCGCGATGAGCAGGATGCCTGCGATGGTCGAGGTGAACCATGCGGCGCCATAGGACATGCCGAGATTTTGGAAGAAGGCGGTCATGACAGAGCGATTCCCCAAAGCCCGTTTGATGTTCGATTAGCGCGCATCACTCTGCCGCCTCCGCGAAATCTTCGCCCTGGATCAGTTCGGCCGAGCAGCGTTGCATTGTCGGGCTGGCGCGGCAGATGGCGTTGGTGAGGTAGAAATCCTTGATCGGCGAGGCAAATTCGCCTGTTGCGCCGGTGGGCAAGGACGGCGGTGCCCAATCGTAGGACGCCAGACCTTCGACACCGAGCGCCGGAACCGCATTCGCCATCTCAGCGCGCAGGGCGTTGAAGCTGTCGAACGGCAGGGTTGCGCCCAGCACATCGGACAGTGCGCGCAGGATCGACCAGTCTTCGCGCGCGTCGCCGGGCGCAAACACCGCCTTCTCGCTCCGCTGAACGCGGCCTTCCAGATTGACGTAAGTGCCAGCCTTCTCGGCGTAGGTCGCACCGGGCAGGATGACGTCGGCATGATGCGCGCCATTGTCGCCATGGTGACCGATGAACACCTTGAAGCTGTCCGAGAACAGATCGTAGTTCACTTCGTCGGCACCCAGTGCGAACAGAAGTTTGGGCTTGGCCGCCGCAATAGCCTTGATCCCGCCATCGGTGGCATAGCCGAGCATCAGCCCGCCCATGCGCGCCGCAGCGAAGTGCAAGACGTTGAAGCCATTCCAGCCTTCGCGCACGACATTGAGTGACTTGGCCAGCGCCAGTGCCGCACCATGCGCGCCATCCTTGGCCAGCGCACCGCCGCCCACAATGATCGCGGGACGCTCGGCCTTGCCGAAGGCTTCGGTCACGGCAGCGGGCAGCTTGGCAAGGAGGCTGGCATCGTTACCGAGCCATTCGACCTTGTACGTCAGATCAAATTCCGGCCCGACGGCAAAGACCTTCGCGCCCTTCTTGATCGCCTTGCGGATGCGCGTGTTGATCAGCGGCGCTTCCCAGCGGAGATTGCTGTTGATCAGCAGGATCGCGTCCGCATTCTCGATATTGGCGATGCCGGTGTTGAAATTGACGGCGGCAAGGCTCGACACGTCATAGGCAAGGCCGGTCTGACGCCCTTCGAGCATCGTGCCACCCAGCTTCCGCACCAGCAACTTGGCCGCGAACATCGTTTCGCAATCGAGCATGTCGCCAGCGACAGCAGCCACCGAACCGTTCGCGGTAGCGGCCACTGTGGCGATCGCCTGAAACGCTTCAGCCCATGTCGCTTCGACGAGCTTGCCGCCTTTGCGCACATAAGGCTTGTCGAGGCGGCGGCGGACGAGACCGTCGACATGATGACGGGTTTTGTCCGTAATCCACTCTTCATTCACGTCGTCATTGATACGTGGCAAAGCGCGCAAGACCTGACGGCCCCGGCTGTCGAGGCGGATATTCGCGCCCAGCGCGTCCATCACATCGATGGCGAAGTTCTTCTTGAGTTCCCAGGGACGCGCTTCGAACGCATAAGGCTTGGCGGTCAGCGCTCCGACCGGGCAGAGATCGACCACATTGCCGGACAGCTCACTCTTGGCGGCATGTTCCAGATAGGTGGTGATCTGCATATTCTCGCCGCGATAGATCGCACCGATTTCCGGCACGCCAGCGACTTCCTCGGCAAAGCGCACGCAGCGGGTGCACTGGATACACCGGGTCATCACCGTCTTGACGATGGGGCCCATATATTTCTCGGTGACGGCGCGCTTGGTTTCGTCATAGCGCGATGCACCGCGCCCGTAGGCGACGGACTGATCCTGCAAGTCGCATTCGCCGCCCTGATCGCAGATCGGGCAATCCAGCGGATGGTTGATCAGGAGAAACTCCATCACGCCTTCGCGCGCCTTTTTGACCATCAGGCTGTCGGTGCGGATTTCCTGCCCCTCTGCGGCGGGCAGCGCGCAGCTTGCCTGCGGCTTGGGTGGGCCGGGCTTCACTTCGACCAGGCACATGCGGCAATTGCCAGCGATGCTCAGGCGTTCATGATAGCAGAAACGCGGAATTTCCTTCCCCGCCATCTCACATGCCTGCAGGACGGTCGCGCCTGCAGGGACTTCAATCTCTACGCCGTCTACGGTTAGCTTGGGCATATTACTCCGCTGCCTCCATCACTGGCGCAGGTCCGTGATTTTCATTGATCCGCCGTTCGATCTCGGGACGGAAATGCTTGATGAGCCCTTGGATCGGCCATGCCGCTGCGTCGCCGAGCGCGCAGATCGTGTGGCCTTCGACTTGCTTGGTCAGTTCCTGCAGCATGTCGATTTCGGAAAGTTCTGCTTCGCCGGTGCGCAGGCGTTCCATTACGCGCCACATCCAGCCCGTGCCTTCGCGGCAGGGCGTGCACTGGCCGCAACTCTCATGCTTGTAGAAGTAGCTGAGGCGGCTGATGGCGCGGACGATGTCGGTAGACTTGTCCATGACGATGACGGCGGCGGTGCCAAGGCCGGAGCCGACTGCCTTCAACCCGTCGAAATCCATCGGCGCGTCCATGATCTGCGCGGCGGGGACGAGTGGGACCGAGGAACCGCCGGGGATCACCGCCAGCAAATTGTCCCAACCGCCACGAATACCGCCGCAATGCGTATCGATCAGATCCTTGAAGGAAATGCCCATTTCCTCCTCGACGACGCAGGGTTTGTTCACATGGCCGCTGATCTGATAGAGCTTCGTGCCCTTGTTGCCATCGCGACCGAAGCTGGAGAACCACGCCGCGCCGCGTCGCAGGATCGTGGGGACGACCGCGATGCTCTCGACATTGTTGACGGTGGTGGGGCAGCCATAAAGGCCTGCGCCTGCCGGGAATGGCGGCTTGAGCCGTGGCTGGCCCTTCTTGCCTTCCAGGCTTTCGATCATCGCGGTTTCTTCGCCGCAGATATAGGCGCCCGCGCCGCGATGGACAAAGACGTCGAAGTCGTAGCCAGAACCCGAAGCGTTCTTGCCGAGAAAGCCCTTTTCATAGGCTTGCGCGACGGCACCCTCCAGCACCTTGGCTTCGTAGATATATTCGCCGCGAATGTAGATATAGGCCGCGCGGGCACGCATCGCGAAACCCGCGATCAGAGCGCCTTCGACCAGCTTGTGCGGATCGTGGCGGATGATTTCGCGGTCCTTGCAGGAACCGGGTTCGGATTCATCGGCATTGATGACGAGGAAGCTGGGACGGCCATCCTTGCTTTCCTTGGGCATGAACGACCATTTCATGCCGGTTGGGAAGCCAGCACCACCACGACCGCGGAGGCCGGACGCCTTGATTTCCTCGATGATCGCGTCCTGTCCGCGGGCCATCAGGTCTTTCGTATTGTCCCAGTCGCCACGCTTCTGCGCGCCTTCCAGACCCCAGTCCTGAAAGCCGTAGAGGTTGGTGAAGATGCGATCCTTGTCAGCTAACATGACGAGCGACCTCCATCTCAAATCCGTTCGTCCCGAGCGAAGTCGAGGGACATGATCCAGGCGCAGCGCAGCGTGTCTCGACTTCGCTCGACACGAACGGGGTTGGTGGGAATGCGCGCATCACCACTGCCCCCGATAATCATGATTTTCCGAGACCATTTCCTTCAGGCTCGTCGGACCGCCTTCGGGGCAACTGGTCTGACGGTCGATCTGCGGACCGATCTTCGGCTGTTCGCCCGCGGCCAGCGCATCAAGGACGGCGATAGTCTTGTCGTAATCGAGGTCTTCGTAATTGTCGTCGTTGATCTGGACCATCGGCGCGTTGGCGCAGGCCCCCAGACATTCGACTTCGGTCAGCGTGAACAGACCGTCAGGTGTGGTATGGCCTTTGATCAGCCCCTTGTTCTTGCACGCCGCCAGCACATCGTCCGATCCACGCAACATGCACGGCGTCGTCCCGCACACCTGCACATGATAGCGGCCGACCGGCGCGAGATTGTACATGGTGTAGAAGGTCACGACTTCATAGGCGCGCATATAGGGCATACCGAGTTCGGCGGCGACATATTCGATCACCGGAACCGGGAGCCAGCCCTGCGTATGCGTCTCCGCGCCGACCTGCCGCTGGGCAAGATCGAGCAGCGCCATCACAGCGGACTGTTGGCGCCCGTCCGGATAGCGCGCGACATAGGCCTTCGCCTTGATCGCGTTCGCAGGCGTCCACTCGAAATCGCCCCAGCGGGCGCGGACTTCGGTTTCGTCGGGGATCTGGGGTGCGTCAGCCATTTAGTTCACCGTCATCCCAGCGAACGCTGGGATCTCACTGCCTGTAAGGCTGTGACATGAGGAAAGCGGGATTCCAGCTTTCGCTGGAATGACGAGGGAGAGAGCGATCACCGGTCACACTCCCCGAACACGATGTCCATCGCGCCCAATACGGCGGTGACGTCGGCGAGCATGTGGCCCTTCATCATGAAGTCCATCGCCTGCAAGTGGCTGAATGCGGTCGGGCGAATCTTGCAGCGATAGGGTTTGTTGGTCCCATCGCTGACCAGATAGACGCCGAACTCGCCCTTGGGGCTTTCGGTGGCGACATAGACTTCGCCGGCCGGAACATGGAAGCCCTCGGTATAGAGTTTGAAGTGGTGGATGAGCGCTTCCATCGACCGCTTCATTTCAGCGCGGCGTGGCGGCGCGACCTTGCGGTCGTCGGTCAGCACCGGACCTTCGGGCATTTCCAGCAAACACTGCTTCATGATGCGTGCGGACTGGCGGACTTCCTCGACACGGACCATGAAACGATCGTAGCAATCGCCGCTGGTGCCGACGGGAACGTCGAATTCCATGCGATCATAGACGTCGTAAGGTTGCGACTTGCGGATGTCCCACGGGATGCCGGAGCCGCGGATCATCGGGCCGGAGAAGCCCCATTTGATCGCGTCTTCCTTGCTCACCGTGGCGATATCGACATTGCGCTGCTTGAAGATGCGGTTGTCCGCAACCAAGCTGATCGCGTCTTCGAACAGGCGCGGCAGGCGCGTGTCGAGCCAGTCGCCGATGTCGGTCAGCAGCTTCAGCGGCACGTCCTGATGGACGCCGCCGGGGCGGAACCATGCAGCGTGCATGCGCGCGCCGGACGCGCGCTCATAGAAGTTCATGCAGTCTTCGCGGATTTCGAACATCCACAGGTTCGGCGTCATCGCGCCGACGTCCATCACATGCGAACCGAGATTGAGCATGTGGTTGGAAATGCGGGTCAGTTCGGCGAAGAACACGCGCAGATATTGCGCACGCAACGGAACTTCGAGGTTCAGCAGCTTCTCGATCGCCAGCACATAGCTATGCTCCATGCACAACGGCGAACAGTAATCGAGGCGGTCGAAATAGGGGAGCGCCTGAAGGTAGGTCTTGTACTCGATCAGCTTTTCGGTGCCGCGATGGAGCAGGCCGACATGCGGATCGACACGCTCGACGATTTCACCATCGAGTTCCAGGACGAGCCGCAAAACGCCGTGCGCTGCGGGATGCTGCGGGCCGAAGTTGATTGTGTAGTTCTGGATTTCCGTATCGCCGAGTGACGGGTCCGCCGCGTCGGTGAGGTGATCCAGCTTTTCGAGATAATCAGCCATCAGCTTTCACCCTTGGGTGCTTTGGGCTTGCGCACGGTTTTGGGCTTGGCGGCGGCATCGCCGGATTCGGCTGCCTTGGCAGTGGTCGCACGCGGCTTTTTCGCGGGCGGCGTTTTAACGGATTCGGCGTTAGCCCCCTCGCCTGCGCCTGTTTTTCCCGCGTGATCTGTGGTCTTGGGCGTATCGGCGGCCGGCGCACCCTTGGGCGCAGCTTCCGGAGCAGCCGTCGCAGGAGTTGGCGTAGCGGCGGGCGCGGGCGTTGGCGCGCCGGGTGCCTGGCCCACCTTCTCATCGCCGGGCAGCACATATTGCGCGCCTTCCCATGGCGACATGAAGTCGAAACTGCGGAAGTCCTGGGCCAGCTTCACTGGCTCATAAACCACGCGCTTTTCTTCTTCCGAATAGCGCAGTTCGACATGCCCGGTCAGCGGAAAATCCTTACGCTGGGGATGCCCCTTGAACCCATAATCGGTCAGGATGCGGCGCAGGTCGCCATTGCCGGAGAATATCACGCCGTACATGTCGAACACTTCGCGTTCCAGCCAGCCTGCGACCGGCCAAAGTCCGGTGACCGACGGAACCGGCGTATCTTCGTCAGCCGAGACCTTCACGCGGATGCGGTGATTCCGGGTCAGGCTGAGCAAGTGATAGACGACTTCGAAACGCTCCAGGCGTTCGGGGTAATCGACACCGGCCACTTCCATAAGCTGCTGATAGTGCGCGTGATCGCGCAATGCCGTCATCGCCTCGACCAGACGGTCGCGGTCGACGGTGAAGCTCAATTCATCGGCATGATCGACAGTGTCGAGCAGCATCGAGCCGAGCAGCGCAGCGATTTCTTCGGCGATGCCGTCGATGACAGCGATCTTGGGTGCGGAATGGCCCATCTTAACGCTCTATCGTGCCGATGCGGCGGATTTTCCGCTGCAGTTGCATGACGCCGTACAGCAACGCTTCGGCGGTTGGCGGACAACCGGGGACGTAAATGTCCACCGGAACGATCCGGTCGCAGCCGCGAACGACGCTGTAGCTGTAGTGATAATAACCGCCACCATTGGCGCAGCTACCCATGGAAATGACGTATTTCGGCTCTGACATCTGATCGTACACACGGCGCAGCGCCGGTGCCATCTTGTTACACAGCGTACCAGCAACGATCATGACGTCCGACTGGCGCGGAGACGCGCGCGGGGCCGCGCCAAAGCGCTCCATGTCATAACGCGGCATGTTCACGTGGATCATCTCTACCGCGCAGCAAGCGAGGCCGAAGGTCATCCACCACAACGAACCCGTGCGCGCCCAGGTGAACAGGTCTTCGGTCGAAGTGACAAGGAAACCCTTGTCATTCACTTCGGCATTCAGATCGTTGAAAAAAGCGGCATCCGGAAGCGTCCCCTGCGGCGGAACGGCCGGGCTGAGTTCTACTCCCAATCGAGTGCTCCCTTTTTCCAGGCGTATACAAGGCCAAGAACGAGTTCAAAGATGAAAACCATCATCGTCGCCCATCCCGCCCAACCGATCTGATCCAGGCTGACGGCCCAGGGAAACAGAAACGCTGCTTCCAGATCGAAGATGATGAAGAGGATTGCCACGAGGTAGAAACGCACGTCGAACTGGCTGCGCGGTTCCTCGAACGCGGGGAAACCGCATTCATATTCGCTGAGCTTGGCCGCATCGGGCTGATGCGCGCCGGTCAGGCGAGACACTGCCATCGGCAGGAACACGAAGGCGCAGGACAGCGCAAGTGCGACGGCCAGAAATAGCAGGATCGGCAGATATTGGGCGAGATCGACCAACGGAATCCCCAAGGCAAAAGTGGCGTGTTGGAGCGGCTTTAGGGCTGCTGCACCCGCGAAGCAAGTGCGCGAAGGCGTGAGAATGATTCTCAATTAGTACCGGTTGAACCTAACGCAATGATCCTGCAACAAGCTTGTGCAACTTGCTGTGGATGACGTTGTTACCCGCGAGCACCTCACGCCGTTCGATCACCTGATCGCCGCCACGGAAATCGGTCACGAAGCCGCCCGCTTCCCGCACCAGCAACATGCCCGCTGCCACGTCCCATGTGGAAAGACCGCTTTCCCAAAAGCCGTCGTAGCGACCGGATGCAACATGCGCCAAATCCAGCGTCGCGGCACCGAACCGGCGGATGCCCGCAACAGAAGGCGCGACCGCGCCGAAGATACGGCTCCATTGCGCGACATCGCCATGCCCGAAGAAGGGGATGCCGGTGGAAATCAGCGCATCGGCCAGATCGCGCCGCGCAGAAACGCGCAGGCGACGGTCGTGTAGCCACGCACCGCGATTTTTTTCCGCCCAATAGCTTTCGTCTGTGATCGGCTGATAGACGAGGCCGGTGGTGATTTCCCGCTTGCCGTTGGGCATTGGCTCCTCAACCGCAATCGCAATCGCGAAATGCGGTATGCCGTGGAGGAAGTTGGTCGTACCGTCGAGCGGATCGATGATCCAGCGGGGCTTGGTGGGATCGCCGGGGATTTCGCCGCCCTCTTCCGCCAATATGCCCCAATCGGGCCGCGCCTTGCGCAATTCCTCGACCACGGTTTCTTCGGCGCGCTTGTCCGCGATGCTAACGAAGTCCGCTGGCCCCTTGCGGGACACTTGCAGATGTTCGACTTCGCCGAAATCGCGACGCAGACGCGGCGCAGCCTTGCGCGCAGCGCGTTCCATGACGGTAAGAAGACCAGAATGGGATACCATGACTTAAACTCCCCCCTCCCTTTCAAGGGAGGGGCAGGGGGTGGGTGCGATTGCCGTGCAATCGCTGGCGTAGCCAAACGGGCTAGATCGGACGCTCGCTGCGCTCGCGATCCACCCATCTTAGGGTGAACAGCACCCCGTGCTGTTCAGGTCAAGTCCGGGAGACTTAACCGACCCAAAGATGCCCCTACCTTGAAAGGGAGGGGTCTATTAGACCAGTCAGCCTTCGGCGCGCTTTACATATTCACGCGCATAGACGTCCACGACGATGCGCGTGCCAGCAACGATATGCGGCGGCACCATGACGCGGACGCCATTGTCGAGAATCGCAGGCTTGTAGGATGCAGAGGCAGTCTGCCCCTTCACCACTGCGTCGGCCTCCACGACCGTTGCTTCGATGGTATCGGGAAGCTGCACCGAGATCGGGCGCTCGTCATACATTTCCAGCGTCACTTCCATGCCATCCTGCAGGAACTCGGCCGCATCGCCGATCAGGTCTGCCGCCAGATTGATCTGCTCGTAATTTTCCTTATCCATGAAGACCAGCATGTCGCCTTCGGCATACAGATACTGGAAATCCTTGGTATCGAGGCGGATGCGCTCGACGCTTTCGGCGGAGCGGAAACGGACGTTGTTCTTGCGTCCGTCGATCAAGTTCTTGAGTTCCACCTGCATATAGGCTCCGCCCTTGCCGGGCTGCGTATGCTGGATCTTCACGGCGCGCCACAGGCCGCCTTCATATTCGATATTGTTACCGGGACGAATGTCCACGCCGCTGATCTTCATCGCGCTTCTGCCTATTGAAATTGGAAAGAGCCGGCGGGCGCTTTAGCGGGAAGCGACGGGCTGCGCAACTGCCAGCAAGGGATAGGGATTGATGGGTGTTCCCTGCCACCAGCGGTCATGCGGGTTCATGGCATTGATCGCAAAGTGGAGATGCGGTCCGGACGGATCGGCATTGCCTGTCGCTCCCACAGTGCCAAGCGTAGCCCCCTGCCCCACCGGCCGACCTTCGCGGAGGCCAGCAGCATAGCGATCAAGATGCGCATAATAATAGCTCCATCGTCGATCGGCGGAGCGAATATAGACGGTGTTGCCCCCTTGCTCGCTTACGAACAGCTTCTCGACACGCCCGCTGGCGGCAGCCACAACCGGGGTTCCCGATAGCGCTGGAATATCGATGGCATCATGGCGGCGCTCCCCCTCGTCGCGCGCTTGCGTGAACGTATCGGTCAGTTTGTCAGGCGACACCCCGAGCACAGGGACAATCAAGCCCGCTGTATGGCGCGCTGGAGACGCCCGTTCAGGCTGACCGCCTACAGGAGCGTCCGGCGGGACGATCACAACGCAAAAGCGGAGGAAAAGCGTTGTCGCCAGTGCGGCTCCGACCAGCCACAATGCCGTCTTGCGGCGCACGACCTAGTTCTGGAAAATCGCAGGAATACCCGGTTTGACCATTTGCGCCAGTCTCGCTGCATCCCAATTGGTCAGCCTGACGCACCCATGGCTTTCGGCACGACCGATCGTGTGGGGTTCAGGGGTTCCATGAATCCCGTAATGCGGCTTGGAAAGGTCGATCCACACGACTCCCACCGAGCCGTTCGGTCCGGGCGGCAATAACTGCGCTTCCTTGTTGTCGCTCACATCCCAGAACAACTTGGGATTATAGTGAAATTCAGGGTTCTTGCTTACACCCTTTATTTTCCAGGTTCCGATCGGCAGCGGATCATGGCTGCTGCCCATCGTAGCGGGAAACTGCGCGACCAGTTTGTCATCGCTATCGTAAGCACGTAACACGCCTTCCGACTTATCGACGACGACCTTGGCGACGTCAGGCTGGTCCGGCGCGACCGCCAGCATTTCCAGAGTACGGTTCCATCCGCGCACATCTTCTCCGAGCGACGTCGGGTCGATATTCGGAACGTTCGGCACGCGAATGACCTGATTGGCGCCAATCTGTGCCTTTGGCCCATTGAGTGCAACGAGCGTTTCTGGCGTCGTGTGGAATCGCTCGGCCAGCGCTTCAATCAGATTGCGATAGCCCAGGGCGGGCAACTTCGCCTGCTCGGCTGGTTCTTTGGGCAAGGCCGGAAAAAACGGACCCTTTGCGAAACCGGCGGGAATGCGGACGAGGCGAGTGGCCTTCATATCTGGCCATTTCTCGAGCGCTTTGATGGTGGCTTGATCGGGTTTACCCGTGTCAGGAAGGTCGTGCGCAATCTGAAAGCCGCGCAGGGCGAGCGTGAAGGACTGCCCTTCCTTGCCGTCGATAACGCCGGGGGAGAAGCCAGATCGGTCCAGCAAAACCTGCGCACGCATCAAGGGGTTAGGGTTCTTCTCCGGATTTGTCCGTTCATCGACATCTTCGAATAGGAAGCTGTTTGGATCGGCAACGGATGCAGCTGCAGATCCGCCTACGTTGGTCGTCGAAGAAGAACCGTTATCGGCTTGCTCGATGCTGATGTTGCATCCTGCCAGCAAAGCAACGCTTGCCATCAGCCAGATTGATTTCACAATTTTCCCTTTCGGCCATCCCTGAGCGTAACAAACGCTTCGGGCGCGGAAAGGGTTCAGCCGCGGGGTGCCAATGCGTCGGCAAAAACCCGCACGCCTGCTGCCGGACCTTCGGGATGCTGCCATACGGCGCTGGAGACCGCGATGAAATCCGCACCGGCTTCCACCAGTGGACGGGCATTATCCGCCGTGATGCCGCCAATCGCGACACAGGGCAGTTCGAATACCGTCGTCCACCAGCCCAACAATGCCGGATCGGCGAAGTGCGTTACGTCTTTGGTGGTCGTGGGATAAAAGGCGCCGAAAGCGACATAGTCTGCGCCCGCCTCGCCTGCTTCCATCGCAAGATGGCGGCTGTCGTGGCAGGTCACACCGATCTGAACCTTCGGCCCAAGTTGCGCCCTGGCATCGCGCGCATCGCCATCACCCTGCCCCAGATGTACACCATCCGCGCCAAGGCGTTTGGCAAGCCCGATGCTGTCGTTGACGATGAAGGCGACTTCGCGGTCCACACATATCTTTTGCAGCGGCTCGGCCAGCGCCGCAATCGCGTGATCGTCTATGCCTTTCAACCGAAGCTGAAACGCAGCCACCTTGCCCGCGTCGAGCGCAGCGGCGAGCGCGTCGGGGAAGCCCTCATCGATGGTCGGCGGCGATATCAGATAAAGCTGACAGGCGGGCCGGAATCCCGGCTGGCCGAACTGCGCGGCAAATTCCGGAGAGAGCTTGAGGTCGTCGTCGGTAAAATCGGTCATCGCACGCCCCTAGCCCAACCGTCATCCCTGCGAAAGCAGGGATGACGAGGGATGGGAGAACATTCAGACCTTGACGGTCGAAGCGGTGTAGATTTCGTCGATTGCGCCGCCCAACGAAGCGTCGAACTCCGCGTCGGTCATCTGGAAGCGCAAATCTTCCAGCAAGGCCCGACTGAAGCTCGCGATCATACCGCGATTCTTGGCAAGTTCGGCGCAGGCTTCGGGACGGACGAAACCGCCCGACAATGCCACGACGCGCAATACGCGGGGATGATCGACCAGCGGATCGAACAGGCCGGCCTTGGCAGGAATCGACAGCTTCAGCATGACCTTGTCGGTGCCGGGCATCGCATCGAGCGCCTTGAGCAATTCGTCGAGCAGGATCACTTCTGCTTCGGCGCGCTCGGGGCTTTTGATGTTCAGTTCCGGCTCCAGCATCGGCATCAGGCCACCGGCCAGAACCTGCTGACCGACTTCGAACTGTTGCTTCACGATGGCAGCGATGCCTTCGCGATTGGCAAGGTTGATGACCGAGCGCTCCTTGGTGCCGAATACGCCGAGCGCTTTGGCGCGGGCGAGCAGCGCATCGAGTTCTGGCATCGGCTTCATAAGCTGAACGCCGTTGGCTTCGTCCTCAAGGCCCTTGTCGATTTTGATGAACGGCACGACACCCCGGTCGCGCAGCGCCTGCGGCACGGGCTTGCCGCCCGCTTCGCCGTCCATGGTGCGTTCGAAAAGAATCGCGCCGATTACTTTATCGCCGGTGAAGACAGGCGACGTGATGATGCGGCTGCGCATCTGGTGGATGAGGCCGAACATTTCCTCATCGGTCGACCAAGCGCCTTCTTCAACCCCATAGCCTTTCAGCGCCTTGGGCGTAGAACCGCCGCTCTGGTCGAGGGCCGCAATGAAACCTTTGCCTGCGGCAATCTTGTCGGTCATTTCCTGATCGAGCATCTGCACATACTCCTGTTAGATTTTTGATTTTGCGCGGAATGCGCGATGAATTCGAACCCCATGCCGCAGTGCAGCATGAATCTCAAGCGGTCATCAACGCTTTCACGCCCGGCAATTCCTTGCCTTCCATCCATTCGAGGAAAGCTCCCCCTGCTGTCGATACGAAGGTGAAGTCGGCGGCAACGCCTGCGTGATTGAGCGCCGCGACAGTGTCACCGCCGCCAGCCACCGACACCAGCGAACCTTCTCGGGTTAGCGCCGCAGCGGTTTGTGCCAGCGCGACGGTGGCCTTGTCGAAAGGCGCCATTTCGAACGCGCCCAGCGGGCCGTTCCATACCAGCGTCTTGCATGTTTTCAGCACATCGGCGAGCGCCTCCACAGCGGCAGGCCCGACATCGAGGATCATTTCGTCGGCAGCGACTTCATGGACGTTGCATGTACGGACCGAAGGCGGATTGGCTGCGAATTCCTTGGCCACCACGACATCATACGGAAGATGGATCGTGCAACCGGCAGCGTCGGCGGCATCGAGAATGCCTTCGGCGGTAGCGGCCAGATCATGCTCGCAGAGCGACTTGCCGACATCGACACCGCGCGCGGCGAGGAAGGTGTTTGCCATGCCCCCACCTATGATCAGGTGATCGACTTTGGTCACCAGATGGGTCAGCACATCGAGCTTGGACGACACCTTGGCGCCGCCGACGACGGCTGCGACCGGCTTTTCAGGCGTACCGAGTGCCTTCTGCAAGGCATCGAGTTCCGCTTCCATCGCACGACCGGCAAACGCAGGCAATTTGTGCGCCAAACCTTCGGTCGAGACGTGGGCACGATGCGCGGCGGAGAAGGCATCGTTGACATAGTAATCGGCCAGTGCCGCCATCGCGTCGATCAGCGCGGGATCGTTCTTTTCTTCACCGGCATGAAAGCGTGTGTTCTCAAGGATCGCAATGTCCCCGCCCCGCATCACGGCAATGCCGTCGGCGGCGGCCTGCCCCTGACAATCGGGGATGAATTGCACATCACGGCCCAGCACATGGCCGAGCGCACGGGTGACGAGGCTGAGCGACATGTCGGGCGATTTCTGCCCCTTGGGACGACCGAAATGCGCGAGGATAAGCACCTTTGCACCGCGATCGGCCAGTTCGAGTACAGTGGGCATCGCTGATCGCAGACGGGTGTCGTCCGTGATCGCGCCGTCCTGCATCGGGACGTTGAGATCCTCGCGCACCAGCACGGCTTTGCCAGTGAGATCACCCATGTCGTCGAGCGTTTTGAACGGCTTTGCCAATGTCATCCCCATGTCGAATTATATGAAACCGCCCGCCAATCGGATGATTGGCGGGCGGCAGAAAGTTTTAGAGCAGGCCGACAACCACGCCGGTCGTGTCGATCATGCGGTTGGAGAAACCCCATTCATTGTCATACCAGCTCAGCACACGAACCAGCTTGCCATCGATGACGGCAGTTTCGAGGCTGTCCACGGTCGAGCTTGCCGGATCGCCATTGAAGTCGATCGAGACCAGCGGTTCGTCGGTGTAGGCGAGCACGCCCTTGAGCGGACCGGATTCAGAGGCTGCCTTGAGCAAGCTGTTCACTTCTTCGACGGTCGTGTCGCGCTTAGGCGTGAAGGTGAGGTCGACGACCGAGACATTCGGGGTCGGCACACGGATCGACGAACCGTCCAGCTTACCTTTCAGTTCGGGCATGACTTCGCCAACGGCGCGGGCAGCGCCCGTGGTCGTCGGGATCATCGACATGGCCGCAGCGCGTGCGCGGCGCGGGTCGCTGTGGATCTGATCCAGGATTTTCTGGTCGTTGGTGTAGCTGTGGATCGTGGTCATCAGGCCGCGTTCGATGCCGATGTTGTCGTTCAGCACCTTCGCCAGCGGCGCGAGGCAGTTGGTCGTGCAGCTTGCGTTAGAAATGACGATGTCATCCGCCGTCAGCGTTTCATGGTTGACGCCAAACACGATGGTCTTGTCGACATTCTTGGCCGGAGCCGAGATGACGACGCGCTTCGCGCCTGCTTCCAGATGCTTCGAGGCAGATGCCTTGTCCGCAAAGAAGCCGGTGCATTCCAGAGCGATGACGACGCCCTGCGCTGCATGCGGCAGCTTGGCGGGGTCGCGTTCTGCGGTAACCGCAATACGCTTGCCGTTGACGATCATGTCGTTGCCGTCGACTTCGACCGTACCGGCAAACGGGCCGTGGACGCTGTCGCGCTTGAAGAGGAGCGCATTTGCCTTCGCATCGCCCAGATCGTTGATGCTGACCAGTTCGAGGTCATGATCGGTACGCTCCAGGATCGCACGCGCGACTAGGCGACCGATACGTCCGAAACCGTTGATTGCTACTTTAACAGCCATCTGCACTAGCTCCTGTTCTTAGGTGTCGAGAGCCGCAACGATTTGCGGCGTGATCTTTGCGGCGGTGAGGCCGAAATGGTCGTAGAGAGCGTCGATAGGGGCGGACGCGCCGAAGCTGTCTATGCCGAAGCGAAGGCCGCCGATACCGGTGTAGCGTTCCCACCCAAAGGTGACGCCCGCCTCGATCGATACGCGCAACACGCCTTCTGGAAGGATGTCATCGCGATAGGCTGCGGTCTGCGCATCGAACCGCGCCCAGTTCGGCATGGAGACGACATCTGCGCCTAAACCAGACGCTTCGAGAGCCTCGGCAACCTGAACGGCAATCTCGACTTCCGAACCGGTCGCCATCAAAACAACGCGCCGTTCGGCCTTTGCGGCACGAAGGCGATAGGCGCCCTTTGCCGAGAGATTTTCGCTCTTCTCGGTGCGAAGCTGCGGCAAGTTCTGGCGCGTCAGCGCAAGAAGCGACGGGCCGGTCGCATCCTGCAGCGACAACTCCCAGCATTCCGCTGTCTCGACGATGTCGCACGGGCGATACACGTCGAGATTGGGGATCATACGCAGGCTCATCACATGCTCGATGGGCTGATGCGTCGGACCGTCTTCGCCAAGACCGATGCTGTCATGCGTCATCACATAGATCACGCGCGCGCGCTGCAAGGCGGAGAGGCGAATGGCCGAGCGGCAATAATCCGAGAAAACAAGGAACGTGCCGCCATAGGGAATGACGCCACCGTGCAAGGCCATGCCATTCATCGCCGCCGCCATGCCGAATTCGCGAATGCCATAATAGACATAGCGGCCGGAATAATCGTCCTTCGTCAGCGGCGTGGTCGATTTGGTCTTGGTGTTGTTCGACCCGGTAAGGTCAGCCGATCCGCCAAGCGTTTCCGGCAGCAGATCGTTAATTGCGCCCAGCGTCAGTTCGCTCGCGCGACGGGTGGCGACTTTTTGCGGATTGGCGATCAGGCTGTCGATATAGGCTTCAAGGCTGAAGTCGGCAGGCAAATCACCGGCCATCCGGCGCTCAAATTCTGAGGCACTGGCGTTGTTTGCGAGGCGTTCTTCCCAAGCTGTGCGAACGTCCGCGCTGCGTGTACCAGCCTTGTGCCATTCGGCGGCGACATCGGCAGGAATGACGAACGGTTCCGAGTCCCAACCCAGAAACGCCCGCGATGCCGTGACTTCATCCGCACCCAAGGGCGAACCGTGCACGCCGGAGGTGCCGCTCTTGTTGGGCGAACCGTAGCCGATTTTGGTGGCGCAAGCGATAAGCGACGGACGAGGATCGGCGACTGCTTCGGCAATCGCCCGGCGAATGTCGGCCGGGTTGTGACCGTCGCACGACACGACATGCCAGCCCGTTGCAGTGTAACGCGCGCCGATATCTTCGCTGCTCGACATGCTGACTGCGCCGTCGATCGTAATCTTGTTGTCATCCCACAGGACGATCAGGCGACCAAGACCCAGATGTCCAGCAAGGCCGATGGCTTCATGGTTGATGCCTTCCATCAGGCAGCCGTCGCCTGCGATCACCCATGTGCGATGATCGACGAGATCGTCGCCAAAGGTCGCGTTCAGATGCCGTTCGGCAATGGCCATACCGACAGCCGTCGCAAGCCCCTGCCCCAACGGGCCGGTGGTCGTTTCGATGCCAGCAAGTTCGAAATTCTCAGGATGCCCGGCACAAGGGCTGTGCAACTGCCGAAAATTGCGAATGTCCTCAATGGTCGGACGTGCGTAGCCGGTGAGATGCAGCAAGCTGTAGATCAGCATGGAGCCATGGCCCGCAGACAGCACGAAACGGTCGCGGTCGGCCCATTTAGGCGCCGATGGATCGAACTTCAGATATTCCCGAAACAGGACCGTCGCAACATCTGCCATGCCCATCGGCATTCCCGGATGACCGCTGTTTGCGGCCTGAACCGCGTCCATGGACAGCGCCCTGATGGCGTTGGCGAGCATCGTTTCGGAAACGGTCATCGGCTTTTCTGTTCTTCCCGGTCGAAGTTGCGCCAGCGGAACGCCTTGACGGCGGTGGATGCGGCGAGTCGTAATTTGGCCCCCATTTGTCGCCAGAAGACACAGGCGTCAACCGCGGCAACCATTTGAAAGGCCGCGACAGGACATAGCGCCCGATAACCGGCATGAGCTTTATGCTGCATCGCACAGTGATATCAGCACTTTCGCTCGGGGCGCTCTTGCTGCTATGTATGTTTCATGTCGAGTGATCGCATGATGCAGGCCATCGGCCGAATGGAGCGCGCACTGTCCCAGATCGAGCGGACAGTGGAGCAGCGGGCCGATGCAACGTCGAAATCCCCCCCCGTCAATCATGCCGAAGCGACTGCCGCGCTACGATCGCTGGATGTCCTTATCGCCGAATTGAAGGCAGCATCCCATGGCTGAAGTCACTGTGAGCATTGGCGGGCGACAATATGCCATTCATTGTCGTGATGGCGAGGAAGTGCATCTCGATACGCTGGCCGGTTTGGTGGACGCTAAGGCTTATGTGGCACGACAATCGACGCCGGGTCTCACCGAAGTACGGCAATTGCTTTTCGCCGCGCTGTTTCTGGCCGATGAAATCAACGATCTGAAACGCGAACTGGCCGGTCGGCAAGGCAGCCTCGCGCTGCCGGAAAACGACGATAGTGCTGCGGTTATGATCGAAAGCCTGGCTGGGCGCCTCGAAAGCCTTGCGGAAAGGCTTGCCCCTGCCCCGGCGGCACCCTAGATACATTGGTGGCGGGCACTGCCTGGTACGAGCTTTAGCGAACATCCCTGAGGCGATAATCACATCCAAGGGGGCTGTCCCTGACCGGGCCTCGGCCCGACTTACATGGTCCCCACCTGACGTTGAGGCGTCAGAGGATATTCCAGCAAACGGCCGAGGCGGTCCCGCCACCCTTCCACGGCCCAGATGCGACGGGACAATTTTTCATTGAGCGACAAGCAGACTTTGCGCGACGAGGCACGGAATCGACGCCGTACCTTCGTAGCTGGCCTAGACCCCCTCGCCCATCGGCTGGCGTTCAAGGTGCTGCCATCGCCCTTGGCCGACCGGATCGGCGCCCACGATACGATCGCACTATACGTCGCGATGGATGACGAAGCGCCGGCGCAAAGGCTGGCGCACGCTTTGATCGCCCGCGGCAAGACAGTCGCTTTGCCTCGCGCGCTCGACCGGCTCGGGAGTATGGAGTTTTGCCGCTGGACGCCTGAGGATGCTTTGGTGTCCGGGCCATTTGGCACCAGTCATCCGGCATCCGGCAGCCAAATAGTGGCGCCTGATGTGATCATTGCACCTTTACTGGCGTTCGATCTGGCCATGGGGCGGCTTGGTCAGGGCGGCGGATATTATGACCGTGCCTTTGCGCGCCATCCCGATTCCTTGCGGATTGGAATTGCATGGTCCGTACAACAATTGGCGCATGTTCCGATGGACCCGTGGGATCTCCCGCTGGACGCGGTATTGACGGAAACCAGCTTCATCGAAGGGGCGCAGGCATGAACAGCTATCCGACACCGCCGCAACCAAGCTGGCGCAAGCCGGTCGGCATGTTGCTCATCCTTGGCATAATCACCGTCTGGGCGGTCATCGTGGGTAGCTGTTCGCCGTGGATCGGGCAGTTGCCCATGATCGCGCAGATCCCGATCTATGTCGTTGCGGGAATCGTCTGGATATTACCGCTCAAGCCGCTGCTCGCATGGATGGAAACCGGTCGTTTTCGCTGGCGCGCTTAGCGCGTTCGCGATCAACAAAAAGGTGGGTTATACCAAGTGGAACGCGGTGCCATTTTCACCTTATTTACAGGGAAAATGGCGCGAGTGACGGGACTTGAACCCGCGACCTCCGGCGTGACAGGCCGGCGCTCTAACCAACTGAGCTACACCCGCGTTCGGTGTGGAGGGGGCCAACTATAAGAGCGGGCCTGACCTGTCAACCGTCCTGCGCATCCTCTTTTAGATTATCGTGATTTTCATGGCGTGGCGTTGCCGTCAGCGTGCCAGCTTCGAACAGGAAACCAGCAATATCGGGCTTTCCAGCCGCAGCGGCGACAGTCTGAATAATGATCAGCAACGGCACCGCCAACAGCGCGCCAGGCGTGCCCCACACCCATCCCCAGAAGCTGAGCGATACGAGAATCAGCAGCGGGTTCATCGTGAGGCGGCGGCCCAGCACCAGCGGCGTAATCACGTTCGCTTCAACCAGATGAAAACCGATCTGAATTGCGGCCGGGAGCAATGCGATCCACACGTCGTTGAAGACCATCAGGCCGCCCAGAGCGAGCAGCACGGCGGCAAGGATCGGTCCGAAATAGGGCACGAAGTTGAGCAGCGCGACGATACCGCCCCACATCAAAGGCGATGGCATCCCCACCAGATAGAGCGAAAGAGCTACTGCGGCCCCGAGGCTCAAGTTGATCGTCGCGATGGTGAGCACATAAGCCGATGTCGAATCGACGACGTTCTGGATCACGCGTGCAATCGCCAACGCGCCGTCATAGCTATCGCGGCTACTGATGGTTTTCTTGCGCAGCTTGGTCCAGCCCGCTAGAAAGAAGTAAATCGCCAGCAAAGCGAAAAATGTCTGGATAAGCGCTGACGGCGCCGACGTCGCCGCAAATTGAAGCAGCGACCGGGGCGCGGCAAATGCAGCGGTCTGCGCTGCTGCGACGGGCCCGGTGGCGAGCATCTGCACCGTTTCATCAAGAAATTTTTCGAGTTGAGAGTAAATGTCGATCACGGGGGCCAGATTGGATTGAATCTGCCCGATGCGTGACGGCAGGATGCCAAACCAATCCGTTGCCGGGACGACGATCAGCACGAGCGCCGTATTCGCGACGATCAGGAACACGATCACCGCGATCAGTGCGGCCAGAGCGGATGGAAAACGACGCCGTTCCATCCATTCGAGCAACGGGACCAGCGCAATCGCGATCACCAGCGCGGCTGTCAGCGGGAGAAAGAACTCCGCCCCTGCCCGAAGCGCGAAAGGGATCGCCAGCATCAGGCCGACGCCGGCGATCAGCGCCAGCGAAGCAAGTAGGCGATCCCGCCTGCGGTCGATTTCCGCCCTGTCATTCGGTTTTTGGGACACAACGGCTCCGGCAATATGGCTTTGTTCTCTATGCACTACACCATGTCCGCCTCCAATGCGCGCAATCAGCATTAACCATATTTTTGGAAGCCGCTTGCTACACCCATGCCTGCCATCAAAAATGCAAGGTACTCATGCTCCGCTTCGCTGCCTTTTCCGTCATAGCTTCGCTCGCCACCGGTCCCGCCTTTGCAGGAAAACCCGCTGTCACGCTGGCCGCGCAGACATTTGTCGAGAAAGTGACGACCGACGTAAACGGCAATGCGCGGCGGGTGCTTGCGGCTCCGGGTCAGATCAGTAGAGGCGACCGACTCGTGTTCGTGGTACGCTATCGCAACAACAGTGCCGCGCCAGTCGACGGCTTTGCCGTCACCAATCCCATACCGGCGTCTTTGCGCGTAGATCCCAACCATCCCGACATGCAGGTGTCGATAGACAATGGCCGCAATTGGGGCCGATTGACGGGGATGACAGTCGCAACGCCCCTGGGCGGCGTTCGCCGTGCCACCGCCGATGACGTCACACATGTCCGCTGGACCGCGCCGCAAGCCATCCGTCCCGGCGACGAAGGCCGCATCAGCTATCGTGCAACCGTACGGTAGCTTTCCCGACCGGACAAAAACCCCTATGACGCAGCTTCGCGGATAGGGGAACGCACATGCTGCCTTACGCACTTGTTACCGGTGCCTCTGCCGGACTAGGCACGTTGTTCGCCGAAGCCCTGGCAGCAGAAGGACGCCCGCTGGTTATCGTCGCGCGGCGTAGAGACAGGCTGGACGCCATCGCGGCAGATTTGCGATCCCGATTCGGAACCCAGGTGCTGCCGATTGCTCTCGATCTGGCTGCTGCCGATGCGCCTGAAATGCTGTTTGCCCAACTCGAGCAGCAGGGCATCGTCATCGACACTTTAATCAATAATGCCGGTTTCGGCGCGCGCGGCGCATTTGCCGAGCTTGATCTGACTATGCAGTCAGAGATGGTCGACCTCAATTGCCGGACTTTGATGGCCCTGTGCCATCGCGCTTTGCCCGCCATGATCGCGCAGAAGAATGGTGCGATCCTCAACCTGGCTTCGGTCGCCGGATTTTTACCCGGACCGTATATGAGCACCTATTACGCGACGAAGGCGTTCGTGCTCAGCCTGTCCCAGGCGCTGCACGAAGAGGTGAAGGACAGAGGCGTTCGTGTGAGCGCACTGTGCCCCGGCCCGACCGATACCGAATTTGCCGCCGTTGCCGGACTGACCAACAGTCGCCTCTTCCAGATGAACGTATCCACCGCCAAAGACGTCGTGCGTGACGGCATGGCAGCACTGCGTGACAACAAAGCCGTCGCCGTGGCCGGCCTGTCGAACAAGCTGATGGTCGCCGGACTTCGCTTCATTCCCAGAGGCTTGGCGCGCGGCATGGCCGCGCGATTGCAAAAGGGCCGCGGTTAACCCCTAGTTATCGAATAGCAGCACCGGCGTTTCGAGCAGCTTGCGTAGCGCCTGCACGTAACTGGCCGCATCCCAGCCATCGACGACGCGATGATCGCAACTGATCGACAGGTTCATCAGCTTCGCTGCGACGATTTCACCATCGCGGATGACAGGACGTTCGATCACGCGATTGGGACCGATAATCGCGACTTCGGGGCGATTAATGACCGGCGTGGTCGCAATGCCGCCCAGCGGGCCAAGCGAAGTCAGGGTTAGCGTCGATCCGGAGAGTTCCTCCGACTTGGCCTTGCCACTGCGCGCAGCGTCCGACAGGCGACGGATTTCGCTCGCCAACTGCCATACATTGCGGTCCTGCGCGTCACGGATGACAGGGACCATCAGGCCCGCATCGGTCTGCGTCGCCATACCGAGATGGACCGACCCATGCCGCGTCACGATCCCCGCCTCGTCGTCATAACGCGCGTTGATCATCGGGAAATCGGGGATAGCCTTGCACACCGCCACTATGATGAGCGGCAAAAGCGTCAGCTTCGGGCGGTCGCCGCGATTGGCGTTAAGGTCCGCGCGCATCGCTTCCAGCAAGGTGACGTCGATTTCCTCGACATAAGTGAAATGCGGGATGTTGCGCTTGGATGCCGCCATATTCTCGGCAATCCGGCGGCGCATCCCGATAACCTTGATGGGCTCATCCGGACGCTTGCGTGAGGCACCGGCAGGACGGTAGCCATCACCCTGCCCATAGAGCAGAAACGCATCGAGATCGCTGTGGCGGATGCGGTCAGCCGTCGTGCGGACCTGCGACAGATCGACGCCCAGTTCCTTGGCGCGTGCGCGCACGGCGGGCGACGCGAGGACAGTCACAGCCTTGCTTTCTGGCATGACGTGCTCCTGCGTAAGCAGGAGCCCCGGGTTCGAGGGTTCAACTTTGTCGCTCTGTACCCCTGCTTCCGTAGGAGCACTGTCTTCGCCCGCTGGGGCAACTTCCTCAACGCCGGGATTCTCAGCCTCGACGATCTCCTCCGACGGCGTTTCAATCTCGACCTCACCTTCGGTCTCGATCACCACCAGCATCGCACCGATGGACACCTGATCCCCCGGTTCGCCTGCCAGTTCGACAACAGTTCCCGCCACCGGAGATTCCAGTTCGACCGTCGCCTTGTCCGTCATCATGTCGGCGAGACCCTGATCTTCCTCGACCCGGTCGCCCACCGCCACATGCCATGCAACGATCTCTGCTTCGGAAATGCCTTCGCCAATGTCGGGAAGCGTGAATGTGAAACGTGCCATGGCCCGTTAGTCCTTCATGATCTTGTTGATGGCATCGCGAATGCGGATCGGTCCGGGGAAATAAGCCCACTCCAGACTGTGCGGATAAGGCGTGTCGAAACCGGTGACCCGTTCAATCGGTGCTTCGAGGTGATAGAAGCACCGCTCCTGCACCAAGGCCGAAAGCTCCGCGCCAAAGCCACTGGTGCGCGTTGCTTCATGCACGATCAGGCAATGGCCGGTTTTCTTTACCGAGGCTTCAATCGCTTCGATATCCAGCGGTACGAGCGTACGCAGATCGATGATTTCCGCGTCGATGCCCATTTCCTCGACCGTGCTGGCAACCACATGCACCATAGTGCCGTAGCACAGGATCGTCAGCGCCTCGCCAGCGCGTGCGATCCGCGCCTTGCCCAGCGGGATTTTGTAATAGCCTTCCGGCACCTGCGCGTCGGGATGGCCGCCCCAGTTGCGCGAAGGACGGTCATAATGCCCATCGAACGGGCCGTTATAGATGCGCTTGGGTTCGAAGAAGATCGTCGGATCATTATCCTCGATTGCTGCGATCAGCAGTCCCTTGGCGTCATAAGGCGTCGCGGGAATGACTGTCTTGATGCCCGACACATGGGTAAAGATACCTTCGGGGGACTGACTATGCGTCTGGCCGCCAAAAATGCCCCCGCCAAAGGGGGAGCGAACCGTCATCGGCGCGATAAATTCGCCTGCCGAACGATAGCGCAATCGCGCCGCCTCCGACACCAACTGATCGAGCGCAGGGTAAATATAGTCCGCGAACTGTATCTCAGGCACCGGACGCAGACCATAGGCGCCCATGCCCACCGCGACGCCGATGATGCCGCATTCGGTGATCGGCGTATCAAACACCCGGTTCTTGCCATATTTCTTCTGAAGGCCCGCCGTCGCGCGGAACACCCCGCCGAAAAAGCCGACATCCTCGCCCATCACGACGACATCAGGATCGCGATCCATCATGACGTCGAGCGCGCTGTTGATCGCTTGGATCATGTTCATCTGCGTGGCGTCGGCCACGGTTTCGGTGATGACCTCGCTCACAGTCCAGCCGCCTTTTTCTCGCCCAGCGCCATGTCGAGCTGTTCCTTCAGATGCCATGGCATGTCTTCGAACACGTCCTCGAACATCGTTTCGAAAGGCTGGTGCATGCCGTGACCGAGAATTCCGTTCTTTTCCGCTTCGCGCGCCGCGTCCTTCACAATGGATGCTAACTCCAGATCCATCGCAGCGTGGCGTTCGTCATCCCAGACACCCAGCCCGATGACATGCGCCTTCAGCCGTGCGATCGGATCGCCCAGCGGCCAGGCACTGCCTTCGTCGGCGGAGCGGTATTGGCCGGGATCGTCAGAGGTGCTGTGTCCTTCTGCGCGATAGGTGAAATGTTCGATCAGCGTCGGCCCTGCGTTGCTGCGCGCGCGATCCGCTGCCCAGCGGGTGGCGGCATAGACGGCCAGCGCATCATTGCCATCCACGCGCAGGCTGGCGATGCCATAGCCTACGCCGCGCGCGGCGAAGGTGGTATTCTCACCACCCGCAAATCCTGAGAAGCTGCTGATAGCCCACTGATTATTCACGATATTCAAGATGACGGGCGCTCGATACACGCTGGCAAACGTGCATGCCGAATGGAAGTCGCCTTCCGCGGTCGATCCCTCACCACACCACGTCGCGGCAATGCGCGTGTCACCCCGTGCCGCACTCGCCATCGCCCAGCCGACCGCTTGCGGCCATTGCGTGGTCAAATTGCCGGAAATCGAAAAGAATCCCGCGTCGCGCACCGAGTACATGATCGGCAATTGCCTGCCCTTCATGCGGTCGGCGCGATTCGAGTAGATCTGGTTCATCATGTCGACCAGCGACCAGTCGCGGGCGATCAACAGCCCCTGCTGACGATAGCTGGGGAAACACATGTCGTCGCTGGCCAGCGCGTGCGCAGCAGCTACGGCCACGGCCTCTTCGCCCGTGCACTTCATATAAAAGCTGGTTTTGCCCTGCCGCTGCGCACGGAACATGCGCTCGTCGAAGGCGCGGGTCAGCGCCATCGAGCGCAGGATCTTCAGCGCCACATCCGGGCTGAGATTGGGGTTCCACGGTCCTACAGCGCGCGCCTCGTCGTCCAGCACCCTAACCAGTCCATAGGCAAGATCACGCATCGATCCTGCTGCGGCGGTTTCGTCGGGCCGGGGCGTTACACCGGCGGCCGGAACGTCGATATCGCTAAAGTCTGCGACGTCGCCCGGCCGAAACTTCGGCTCTGGAACGTGCAGCGTCAAAGGCGGCATGTTACGCTGATTGTCGCGGTGATCGGTCATCGCTGCTCCACGCGCCATTCTATTGCGGCGCAACATTGTTGCTCTATGACGCTATAATATTACGACCTGCAAAAAAGGCAAGTGTTCCTGACCTAAAATTTCTAGACGGCAACCGGAGCCGACAGGGCCGCCTGAGGGGCATACTCAGACACGACAAAGTCCTCGATTTTATAGTCAAATATGTTTTTCGCGTGTCGACTTATTGTGAGTTTGGGTGCGCCTGTCGGCTTGCGGGCCAGTTGCGCTTCGACAAGGTCGGCATGGTTGAGGTACAAGTGCACGTCGCCTCCCGACCAAACGACCTCGCCGGGTTCAAGGTCGGTTTGTTGCGCCAGCATCCGCGTCAACATCGACAAGCCAAAGATGTTGAACGCAAAGCCCAACCCCAAATCGCAACTGCGCTGAAACAGCAGGCCTGACAGCTTCCCATTTGCGACATGGAATTGATAGGTCATGTGGCACGGAGGAAGCGCCATGTTGGGCACTTCCGCCACGTTCCAGCCCGTAAACAGAAGGCGGCGTGAACCGGGCGTTTTACGGATCGAATCGACCAGTTCCGCTATCTGATTATGGCCCCGCTCTGCCCGCCGAAACATATTGTCGCCCGCAGGCTCATAGAGCGGCCAGTTCGTCCACTGCGCACCATAGACTGGCCCCAGATCGCCCCATTGGGCGGCAAAAGCGTCATCCGCGATAATGCGCGCTTCGAAGGCGTCGCGATCGATATCCTCGCCTGTCGCCTTACGATAGCTGTCGAGCGGCCAGTCGGTCCAGATATGTACCCCCTGCTCCACCAAAGAACGAATGTTGGTATCGCCGGTCAGGAACCAGAGCATCTCCCGCGCCGCTACTTTCCAGTAAACGCGCTTCGTCGTCAGCAAGGGAATGGCGTTATCGGCCAGGCTGAACCGCATGGTCGCACCGAAAACAGATCGCGTACCCACCCCCGTCCGATCGACACGCTCATCGCCCTGCGTCCAGATATGGCGCATCAGGTCGAGATATTGTTGTTCGTAATGCGGCGTATCGGACAAAGGCGTGCTTTCGAATCTGCGTATGCCGCATGTCTAACGCACCGGCGGCGCGTATCCAACCGAACACACCGTTCATCTTACTGATCCATAATGGATGTGTTACCTCTGGCGAATGCGTTGCAGTGGCTGCACCGTCCTGGAATGCGATATAATGGCAAGCCAATCCGGCCTAAACACACGACCGATACCGTCGAAACGGCGATTATCCTGTTGCTGGACGCCAAGGGCCATACTCTGGACCGGCTCGAATATGCGGGCGGGACAGATCAGTTGCGCTTGCCGTGGCGGGACATCGTTCTGCAGGCGCTTATAGCAGATTGTCGCGGCGCCGTGCTGATGCACAACCATCCATCGGGCGATCCCAACCCCAGCGACGCGGATATTCAGGTAACGCGTATGCTATGTCGGATGCTGCGGATGCTCGAAATGAAACTGCTCGATCACATTATCGTGACCACGGAAACAAGCTTCAGCTTCCGCGAGAATGGTCTCCTGTAAAGCCAATGTTCGCACGTCGGAAAAAAGGCACCACGGGCGCTTGCCACAGGGGCTACCCACAACTATAGACCGCCGCCTGCCTTGTCGGGATCGCTTCGTCGCGGTTCCGCATCGGTCGGGGAATAGCTCAGCCTGGTAGAGCACTGTCTTCGGGAGGCAGGGGCCGGAGGTTCGAATCCTCTTTCCCCGACCAACAAATTCTAGTGAAACCGCCTGTTTTCCGTCTACTTGTGTAGCACGGGAGACAGGGGTTGTCGCCACAAATTGAACCTTGGGGTTCATATTTTCCTCCTTTGAACCGCATTCGCGACCTTCACCAGATAGCCGGGACTGAACCTGCTGTAGTGGCGTTGCGTGGTCGAATCGTCATCGTGTCCCATGTACTGCGCCAGTTCGGGCATGCTGATCCCGCCCTCCGCTGCCCAGACCGCGCCGGTGTGGCGAAGGGTGTAGGGCGTGACATAGATACCGCTTCGTTCGCTTGCCGCCTGAAACGCCTTCTTGATGTTGGCGACAGGCTTTCCACCCCGCTCGATCACGTTGGCGATCTGCCGCGCCTTGAAGGCAGCTTGCAGGGCTTCGCGCAGTTCTTCGTTCATGGATATGACCGGGCGACGCTTCGCCGTCTGGCGTCGGCCATCTGCGTTGAGGTCGATCAGGCCGCGATCAAAGTCGACGCGATCCCATGTCAGTTCCAGGATGGCCGATGGCCGCGCCATAGTGAAGAGGCCAAGCAGCACATAGAGACGAGCATGCGGTGCGCGCACGGCGGAATAAAATGTTTCGAATTGCGCATGCGATAGGTGGCGCACCTTACGCTCTGCGGTAGGCGGCAACCACATTTCAGGCCGCGCCTCGGTAAACTTCGCTTTGCGCGCCCAGCCTATAGCGGTCGACAGCATCAGCAGTTCATAGCGCACCGTCGACGGGCCAGCCTTGCGCTGTGCTGCATAGCCGCGACACATTTGCTGGTCGACCAGATCCGGGTTGCCGCGCTCAAAGAACAGCCGCATCGCCTTCCACGCATCCTTGCGGCGCTGCGTCGACGGCTTGTGGTCAAGTTCAAGAGAGGCAATATAGGCTTCCACTATGCGTCCGATGGTCCACGGCTCGTCGCTTCCGGCCTGCCATTCACGACGCGCTTCCGCCTCCGCGCTCTGGCGATCCTCGGCGCAGAGTTGCTTTCTCCGACGCTTGCCGTCGACGTGCCAGACAAGTGCGTATCCCCCTCGGAATCGCTGGACGGTGTATTCTGACATTCGATTTTCTCGACCTCTTCGGCGGGTATGCGGATCAGGATGCCAAGCCGGAACGCCCGCAGTTGTTTCCGGTCGATCATCTTGCGGATCAACCCTTCGCTGCATCCCCAGCGTGCTGCAAGGTTTGGGACCGTGTATGGTGTCGCCAGGTTGCGCGCCACAGCCGTCACCGCCCCTCTCCATGAAGTGCTGCTTGGATCATGGCACGGTAAATCTGCCCGCCATCGCCGCCAAGCGCCTCACATTGCTGGCCTGCTGCAATCATCTCCGGCGTCGGGGTAAGTAATTCTTTCAGCGCGGCGCGGGCACAGTCGTGCAACTCTTTTGCTGTCAGCCATGTGGACACGATATCATCGCGACCTGGCCCGGTCTCTCCCATAGCCCTCGCGATCTTTTCAATCATCATGGCTGGGTTGCTCCGGTGCGAGTGGGGGCAACACGGCGATGCGAAACTCGACAACGCCATTGCTTGCCACTTCAATTTCATTGCCGATGCCAACCTTGTCGCGGATGGCTTGCAGAACATCGCTGGTCACATCGTAGCGCGGCTCTTTGAAGCCCCTACCATCCTTGGTTGGACGACCGGCGAAGATGCGCTCCGATAGCACTGCTGTTGCGACACGAATAGGACTACTCATCTTCCCCCTCCCTCCCCACATCATCGACAAGGCGTTCGTCCGCGTATTGCGGGAGGAGGGCGCAATCCTGGCACAAGCCTTTCGCGTTCGATTCTGGCTTCTCGCATTCGGCGCAACTGGTGAAGTAGTGGTGCTTGCTCATTTGCGCCTCACTTTGACTTTAGCGCCTATCTCGGCAGCGATGCTTTCAATGATCGGCACGGCGGGGAAATAAGCGACGACATCGAACTTGCCGTCGCGTTCTTTAACGGTCGCGACACGGCCACGCGGACCAGTTCGTCCATAGAGCGTTATCGTATCGCCACGCGGGCAAGTGGCTTTGGGCACGACCAGCATCACAAAAGGCTTGTCAGCAATCATCTCGCCTTTGTTGAAGCGCTCGATGGCATCCATGCACAGGTCGAACAGTTCGGTAGGCTTCACCTCCCCATCCTCCTAACGCTAACCGGGCAGGACCATTGCCTGTGTCCCGGCGCTGCTTCGACATGCGGCTTGGGTGGCTTGCTCATCAAGGCAAGGGCTGTCGCGCGACGGGCGGCGCGGATGGGGTCGGGGGTAAGCATCTGTATCTGCGCCGGGTCTTGTTAGGTTCCCGGCGCTCCCTTGGTGGAAAATCTAGGTGGTGATGTGCTTCACGCCCCACATGACCGCTTCTTCGATCTTGGTCTTGGCAATCGACAATTCGCGCGATCCAAGACCCTGCCCGATGTCCGTCAGCATGTTATGAAATGACAGACCGGCATCCTTGATCGCCTGCATCTGCGCCTTCTCGTCATCGGACAGGACGCGATATGCGTGGCGCATCACGTTGTTAACCGTCCGTTCGTCGCTCGTTGAATCTACCGTATTCATCTTCTCTACCTTTCCCCCACAGCTTCCAGCCTCTGTGGGGATGATTTGCCGGGATGGCGGCGGGGGAGTTATTGCGACAGCCGATAGCCCTTAGACTTAGGCCCGACGTGATCGCCCTCGATGTCGTATCCCTGTTCGCGCAATGCCTGGATCTGCACCCGGATATTGGCCAGCGAACCGGACGGCGCCGCAACCTTGTGCAGTTCGCGGCCTGTTACCCAATCGCCATGTTGCAGGCGCGCTAGGATGCGTTTGCGGGTGCCGGATGGGGGCATTAGAAGTCTACCCCATCAGCATCATTGTGTGCCTCGCCCATATCCGTCTCAGGCTTGCCCTCTGCCGGGGTGAGCATGTCGCGGCGTAGGTCGTAGGCGGCGATGACCTTGGTGTGCAGTTCGGGGCGGTTTGCCTTTAGACGTGCAACTGCCTTTTCACCGGCAGCAATGTGATTGTTGAGCGCGTCCAGATCGTCTTGCTGGCCAAGTTCGCTAATGTGCTTTGCGGCCCATTCTGCTGCGGCGTCGGCTTTTTGCTCCATGATGAGGGGCAGGATTTTGACGCCATCCTTCTTGCCCTTCGACTTCATGACGACGACGACCGTCTCCTTTTCGATGTGGCTCATGTGGCTGATGCGAATACCGCCTGTTGCAAGCCCGCCGAATGTCACGCTGTCGTCGCGGTAGATCGTCATCGACTTGCCGACATACTCACTGGCATAGCGGCCCCAGACGCCCATCAAGATGCGGCGGATAGTCTTGCAGGGCTTGAACGGCTTGTTGTTGTCGCCATCATAGAAGATCGAAACAGGCTGATCGCCGTCATTGCCTGTCACGCGCCGGATGGTGATTGTGCGGGGTGCACCGATCAGATCATCTGCATTCAGTTGGTCCGATTTCGCTTCTACGAATTGGGCCATATCTACCATATCGTTCATGCTCTTACTCCTTCATCGCGGCGCGCAATTTCGCGTCTCGCATTCCATTTCAAATCTTCTTCCATGCCTTCCTGACGCAGCATCCAGCCAAGGAAACCGCCTTCGACTTCCGACCAAGGTTTGCCGCGAAACTTGCCAATCGGGCATGTCGGCAACAGGCGCGGCTCTTTGGTCCACGCGATCATGTCGCGGCCCGTTGCGCCTGCATCAAAGAGGGCAAGCAGAATGTGCGCGGTCACGTAGGCGTCTGGACCGGCGCGGTGCGCGGGTTGCGTCATGACATGATTAGGCGCGATCTTGTCTTGGTCTTGCAGCCAGTACCGCAGCACGCCATTGCTATGGCTAGGGGCGTCGGGCCAGACCCTGAGCGCGGCCTTGTAAGTGCAGATGACGGGAACCGGAGAGGTGAAAAACTTGGTTTCAAACTCCGCGTTGTGTGCCGCTATGGCATCCGCGACATTAGACCGCGCAAACATCGTGTCGGAGTTGAAGGCGTCCCAGCCTTCACATTCTGCAAGACTGATATGGTGGACCGCGCGCACCTCTGGAGGCATGGACTTGACGCCACACATCCATGTAGCTGGGATTTCGATTTCCCGTTTTTCAAGATGCAGATCGCACGTTCCGACCTCGCAAACCTCCGCTTCTGGCGGCTCCGTCCCGGTCGTTTCAAAGTCAATGACGCGAATGATAGTCATAAGATTATCTCCATCGATTCACGGCGCTCGGTTGGAATGAACTTCTGCCCGAGCAGTGTGGCACGGTACTCTGTGCGTTTTTGGCTTACGCGGGCTTCAAAATCTGAACAGGCGGCAAGGATTGCGCCTTGAATTAGGGGATCAGCCTCAACCCGCTTGACGAACATCGGCAAGCCGCCTGAATATGAAATAAAGTCGATCCATTTGCGCTCACTGACCAGAAGCCCGGTCTGCAACTGGAGGATATAATCCTCCGGGACCTCATTCTCCGCGATAGTCTGAACCTGATACTTCCCAGCGCGCGACTTCACCTCGATCAGGCCGTCATCGCCGACCAGACCATCAGGGCTGTACCCAATGGTGAAGCCCCATTTGTCGTTGGTAATGAACCCCGTTTCCACGACTGGCGCGTAATGTTCCTCGTATGCAGCGCGGGCGTATATCTCATCCTCTTGGCCGCGAAGCATTGCGTCGGACACATATTGAGGCTCGACAAATCCGGTTTCGCGCTGAAAAAGAATCTCATAAACGTGCTGTCGCGTCTTATCGTTGTCCGACTTCCTGAGTGACTTGACTGTAAGCAGATGCTTCATTTCTGAGGCAGTGATCACGCCACATCGCGCCGCCAGCCATTCATCACTGCCTTGGATCAGATCATCGTGGTAGATGGCGTGGCCGTTAGCTTTAACTGGCGGCGCAGTATCGGCTTCATAATCGAGCGCGGCAGATTGCGGCTCAACATAATCGAGCGAAAAGGGATTGTTCGTCATGGCTCAAAACCTCAGCGTTACGTTGGGGACATCGCCGCTACGGATCAGCAGCACGATCTTCTTGGCGGTTTCTTCGTCGGCTCCACACGTCATTATCGACTCTTTTGCGGCGCGCATGACGGCGGTCTTGTGCTTCTGATCACGGTCGCGCTTAGCTTGTTCGTCGGCTTCTTTGGCTAAGCGATCCCGCTCAACCTGTGCCGCGCGCTCAATCTCAGCGGCCCGGTCACGTTCTGCCTGCAAAGCCTTTTCATGCTCTGCCTGCATAGCTGCGCGGGCTTCGTCGGCTTTGCGCTGGACTTCCTGTTGCGCGGCCTGTGCGGCCATTTCCTTGGCGCGCTCAATGCGTTCAGCCTCGGCCTTTTCCTCAGCGGCAACGCGGGCTTTCTGGCGTTCAATTTCAGCCGCCTCAGCAGCTTCTCGCGCGACCTTCTCGCGCGCCGCGGCTTCCGCACGTTCGCGCTCGGCAGCTTCCGCCCGCAGCTTTTCCAGTTCCGCGCGTTCTTCCTCTTCACGGGTCAGACGCGCCAGCGCAGTCTTAAGCGTCGCAATGGCGTGGGCCTTGGCAGCTTCCGCGACGGTGGCCTGATCACCAAACAACTCAGGATCGATCTGGGTATTCCAAACAGCTTCACCGCGCGTCCGGACATCGGCGGCACTATCGTCCAGCGATACCATGCCATCCAGTGCCAGCCTGTTGATGATGGCGTCGCACTTGGTTTTGCGATCAGCCTCAGCCTGTTCCCATTCGGTCAGCGGCTTGCGGGCTTCGATGGCCAGCGCATCCATGCGGGTTTCAATGCCCTTCCAGGCACCGTTGACCTTGGCCGTATTATCGCGCCATTCCTTGGTCAGCCGTAGCCGATCCTTGTCGATGCTGGCTTTTTCGGTGCGCACCTTTGCCGCCGCCGATGCAATGGCTTTGCGGCCCTTGTCCGTGGTCAGATCGACTGGCGTAGCTTCGACATCCGCTTTTAGCTTGGCATAGAAGGCATCGAACTTGTCCGCGTCGAACAGAACGGCGACTGCGGTATTGGCGTTGGCAGGAACAACGTCCGTGCCAGTTTCGAATAGGGGTTGCGTGGCCATGGTGGCTCCTTCGTGTTCCGCCTTTGCGTTTTCAGCTTGGGTCAGAAGGGTGTCTAGGGGGGTGGGGATGGTTAGAGTGGTCACTTGTGCAACTCCTGCTTTTGCGCCCATGCAAGCTGATGGCGCTCGTTCATGGTCATCGGAGGTTCGCCTTCGCACATGTCGGAAAAAGCATCCGCCGCAGCGTCGTCAATTTCCTCTTGCGTCATCGGGACGTATCCAGTGCCAGCGCAGGCTTGGCATTCGACTGTAAAATCACCTGGCGAAAGATCATCATATCCGACAAAGCGCGAACGATGGTTGGGATTGACGCCGCAGACTTCGCCATGCCCGTTGCAGGCGTCACATTCGCGGTCAGGAACAAAGCCGTTGAAATAATGCATTGTCACTCTCCCATCCCCAGCGCGCCAATCAGCAGCGCAAGGACGATTAAGGTTGCGGGTAACGCCGGGGTAAGGGCGTTGCGGATAAGGTGGAGGGCGTATTGATTGCGGGTCATCCGTATGGACCCCCGCCCATTTCGTCCTCGTCGAGTTGACGTTTCCATTCGTCCCAAGCGGTGTAGGTCGGGTTTCCGCGTGAACGTGTCTGAGAACGCCCTTCGTCAGTTAGGCGTATCCTGTTGCGACCTGCGCTGGATACATGCTCGGTCGTGAACAGCCGAAGCCACACTGGCGCGGAACCTGCCGACATACGTTCGCCTTGCGCTACTATCGCGCCGTATTGGTCGATAACGCCCTCGCCTCCGCGATCTGCAAGCCATTGCAGCGCATTGATATGAGTGTCAGGCATGTCACTCACTTCCCCGCCTCCTGACCGAGAGCCTTGGCCACTGCCGTTTCTGCTTTCCTGATCACTTCCGGTGTTAGGTCTACACAGCTATCCAGCGCGTTCAGCAGCCCTTGCAGCGCAGCCAGAAGGTCAGGCGCGGCCAAAAACAGATCGCGCTCTGCCATCATCTGCTTACGGTTGTGGTTCGTGATAATCATCTGCGCCACAGTCCGCGCGCCGGACATGATCTGGCCGCGTTCGCCAATCGTAAACTCACCCACGACCATTCTCCCCATTCCCAACAGCAGCCAAAACCGCATCAATCGCTGCAATCCGGCGTTCACGGCTGTCATCACTTGGCGGATACAAAAGGTCGCTGCGATACTGGTGAACAAGGGCTAACAGAGCGGGCGCATTAGCCAGCAGCGGTAGGGAGTCATCATCCCACACAGAGGCGATCAAGTCGCTATCCGGTGCATCGTCAATGTCACCAGTGCGCAGGGTATTAAAACCCTGATAGTCCTTCGAAATGCGAAAGTTATTCATCGTCGCAATCCTCGTTTAGATCATGGGCAACCGCGCCAGTTCCGCCGCAGCGGGGGCAGTCGATGGTTTCAAAGCCAATGCCAGCGGGGCCGTTTTCCATCTCGCCGGTTTCAATGCTGCCGTTGCCTCGGCAAAGCGGGCAGTCGATGTCGATAATCATATCGCAGCCCGCCGTTCAGAAGCAGCGGCGGTATCCAGAGCGGCAACAGCGCGCTCGACAGCGGTAATCGCGTATTCAATGCGGGGGCCGTGCAGAGACAGGTTGCCTAGCGTCACCCGTGCACTCAGAAATCCGCTGCCGATCTGCCGGATAATGGCGCGGCAAGAGCCAAGATCACGCTCAATCCGGTCGTGGGCGAAACGGTTCAGCAATGGACGGACGCTTGCCAATTCTTCCCGCGCTAACTGGATGCGCTGATTGTAGGTATTGATAAGCAGCGTTGCCTTGGCGATGTCTGCCGCCGTGCTGAATCCATCGAACTTCAACGGGCGCGTTGTGGCGGGCGGGTTGGCGCGGGTTATTGAGGTGAAGGCGTTCATGCTGCCTCACCCAGATCAGCCAACTCTTTGCGCAGGCGCTCAATTCGGCGGGCCTTGGCAGCATCGGCGTTGCTTTCGCAGCTTGCCTGCAATTCGATGACCCGCTCGATTTTGGCAGCGAGACCCTTCTCTTCGCCAAGAGGCCATATCGACCCGTGCTGCATTTTCTCAGCATCGAAGAATGTTACGGATATGCGCTCCCAGCTTCCGTGCAGGCTGAACATGAGAGTTTCTTGTTCGTTGGTCAGCAAATCGACCAAAATGCTTTCAGCGGCGTTCAGCGTCTTGCGCTGTGCGGCTGTAAGTTGCTTACTTGTGGATGTCTGTGCCATCTGAACCTCCAAGCCATGAGTGGCTGTTGGAGGTCAGGTATGGGGGATATTTCCCCCTGCGTCAATAGCGTTGGGGGATATTTCCCCTATTTATTTACGTGGCCTGTTTCGGCATCACGAAAAGCACGGGCGCGGCCCATGAAACCTCGACATTTTCCATGTCAGGGGCGTTCAATGATCGCAGGGTGTAGCGATCCGCCTCACTGCCAGCGGAAAGAATTTTTAGATAAGTGCCCTCGTCGGCAGTGCGGACGGCGCAGTATCGGTTGAGGTACGCGGGCAGGATTCCGTCATGGTCGCGGCGCACATAGATAATGTCGCCATCCTCATACTTTGGCAGCATCGAAGCGCCGACGACGCATAGCGCCATCAACCGTCCAGTTACCAGCGGTGGTCGCGGCACGGTGTCGAATGACGCCATGCCAGACAGTTCAACGTCTGGGTCTGTTAAGAACAGCACCTCTCCACCCGCCCCGATATTACCAAGTACGGGAACCATAAGCGCCGATCCGGTCAATCGGTCAACAGGCATCTCCAAAGCCTCCGCCACCTTACGGAGTGTGCCGATACCAGGATTATCGGTGCGTGTTAGAAGATCGCGCACGGCGCTTTCCGACAGGTCTGCAGCTTTCGACAAGCTGCGCCTGCTGAAACCCTTTTCCTGCATGGCGGCCTCAATAGCCGCCCTGATTGCGTCGATGTTCGCCATGCGATCCGTATTGCATAATCGCCGGTCGCGCTGTGATTCACGAAATATCCCACGAAGGGTATTGACGGCGGGGGATATTTCCCCCATTAATTCGCCATGTCGAACCTGCTCACAGATATCAAGGCGTTCTGCAGCACTCACCATATGAGCGAAAGCCAATTCGGGGTGATGACGCTGAATGACAAAAACCTCGTCTCACAGCTCAAGGGTGAGGGAGGCAAGAGGCCGCGTCGCCTTTGGCCGGAAACGGAAGCCAAGATCAGGCGCGAAATGGCCACCTACCGTCCTGCGGAGAGGGCGGCATGAGTACCTTCGTCTATTTCCTGCGCCGCAAGGATGGCAACGGCCCGATCAAGATCGGCACAAGCTGGCGCGGCGGTGAAGCAAGGGCCATAGATATCACGCGCCGGAACGGCGTAGAGATTGCCTGCATAGCAGAATGGCGCACCCCGCGTTGCGCAAACAGTTACGAAGCGCGCTTTCACGCGCATTTTGAGCCACATCACCTTGGCCACGAATGGTTTGATCCCGTGCCGGAATTGCTGGCCATCATCGACCATGTGAACGCCGGGACGTTTCGCGATGACATGATCATCCAGCGCGGGTGGTGCGTCACTAAAGCGTACCAGACGAAAGCCTCCATCGCTCATTGGGGCGACCTTGCCCGCAAATCAGCGAGGGCAGCATGACCACCCTCCCCCCAGAAATATCCGCATCCCTGCTCATCGCATGGCTCATCCTGTGCGCGGGCATCAGTCTGGTGTGTCGCATGATGGATAGGCGGTAAGTAATTCTCAAGCATGTGCAGCCACATACCGCGCTGCACAATAGAAACAACGGCGAATATGGCAGTGTTTCAAAAGTAGACGTTAATAATATTTCGCAACTTTACTTGTTTAGGAAGGGCGTAAACCATGTTCGTCAGCAAGAAGAAGCACCAACAAGTGTTGGATCGGTTGTCGATTGTTATCGCACAGGCGGATGACTGGCAGGATAACACCGTCGCGCTCAAGGACACGGCCAACTATTGGCACAAGCGTTCTGAGGCATTGGAAAACGATCTCGAACTCGCCGACGCTCGTGTCATCGAACTCGCCTCCGCCCTAACCGAAATCTCCAACATGCGGACACCTTCCTGCGCGCATATCGGCAAGCGCATGGCTGATGTCGCTGATCGGGTGTTGGGGAAATGAGCGGCATAGATTGCGCACACGGCGTCCCCCTCAGCCTCCATTGCGGCGCATGTGGGGCTGTTCCTGAAAACGATATCGCAGCGACCCTTATTGAGCGCGGCAACCGTTATGGCTCGTTCGATGAACACGCCCGCATAACGCAGGCTATCAAGCGCGCGTATCAGGATAGCCCGAATTGGCAGACGCTTCCCGACGATATGAAGGAAGCGTTGGAAATGAACGCGCACAAGGTCGGGCGCATCCTCAATGGAGACCCGCTGTATCACGATAGCTGGCACGACATTGTTGGCTACACGAAGCTGGTCGCTGATCGTCTGGCGGTGTCGAAATGACCCGCCTCCTAAAGCACTTCACCCGCTACCTCGCCTGTCGCCGTCTCGCCAAGCTGGTTAAGGAAGGCGAACTGCGCGTCAAGATGGGGCGGCGGCGTGACTCGCTCGGACGTTTCGCATGATGCGCGTTGAGACAATCGGGCGCGCTACGCTTTATTGCGGTGACGCGCGTGAGATCGTGCCGATGCTGGATCCCGTCGATCTGGTCTGCACCGACCCTCCTTACCTACTCACTTATGGTGGCCATCATGGCTCGTTCGGCGGTAAGCTAAGTTCGTCAGTTTACGACAACAAAGGCGGTATAGTCGAGTGTGCGATTGAGTGGTCGGAGTTCATGCCACTCATATTCGAAGTGCTGAAACCCGATTCGCACGCCTACATCATGGCTAATAATCGGCACGTCCGGAATTTGCTTAATAGTGCTGCGAACGCCGGTCTAAAATTCCACAACCTGCTGGTCTGGGACAAAGGCACAGCTACCGCCAACCGCTGGTATATGAAGAACCTGGAGTTCACTGGCTTCTTCTACAAAGGCAAAGCATTCTTCATCAACGATTGCGGATCTAAACAGCTTATTCGCTGCCCAAACATCCTCAATTCGCCTCACCCTACTGAAAAGCCGATTGCGCTCATGGCGCACTATATCAGCAACAGCACAACAAGCGGTGCTGTGGTCCTTGATCCATTTATGGGCGTCGGATCAACTGGTGTCGCAGCTATTCAAATGGGCCGAGACTTCGTTGGTTGCGAGATCGAAACCAAGTATTTCGACATCGCCTGCCGCCGTATCGAGCAAGCCCAGCGCCAAGGCGATATGTTTCTGGAGGCCGTGGCATGACCCGCCGCATCCAGCCCCGCGCTGTTGTAGCGCCGCAGACGGACGTGATCATCTACGGGTCGCAGAAGCTGGCGTTCTTCCCTGTAATCGATCCCACGCCGGTTTGCCGGTTGCGGGCGCATGTGATGAGGCCAGTATGATCCTGTCCAATCGTGAAGTCCGCGTTCTCAATGAGATACGCAAGATCGCCGCTGCTGGTGAGCCTATGCCGAAGGGCGCGATGTTCGCCGCGATGGTGGCAATGTCAGAGCGGACGACTGAAACCGCAATCCGCGCACTAAAGAGGGCGGGCTACATCCGCATCGACAACCCGTCGAGCAATACGCGGATTATCCATGTCGATGGAATGTCCACCGGTGCGCCGCGCCCTATCACGCACTGTCGCACGTTCGTCAAGGGCGTGATGACCGACGCGGAACTGGCGTCCGAACGATACCATAATGCGATGGTCGCTTATTACCAGCGCCACGCTGACACGCATCGTCAGGTGTTGGCAGCATGAGGCCGCGCCAGTCTTTCGGCAGCAAGGCGATGACCGGATCGCAGGCATTGACGCAGCTTAAAGTCATGCTTGCCAGCGCCGCGAACCTGGACGCCTTCACGCCTGAATTGCTGGTCCGCACGCACAAGGTCAGCCCCAAGGTTGCTGAGTATGAATTGCAGATTGCGCGCCAGAAAAGGGGCGCGGCTGCATGATCGACCTGGGGGCATTGCTGGACGATGAGCAGGACGAAGCGTGGCACATTGACCCGCGTGACGAAGATCCGCGCGATGAGATTGCGCGCCAGTCTGCTTTTCTCCGCGATGCCAAGTTCCTTTGCCCCAAGGTCGATATATTCGCCGTGCCGAATGCCGGGAAACGCAGCCAGTGGGCCGCAGGCAAAGCCAAGCGCGAAGGCATGGTTGCCGGTGTCCTCGATCTGGTCGCCACATGGCCCGGTGCTGGCGTCGCCTTCCTCGAATGGAAGGACGGCAGCAAGATGCCGGACGATAACCAGCGCGAACGCCTCAACCGCTATGTCAGGCAGGGCCACCATTGTGGCGTATTCCGGCAAGAGCAAAGCGCGCTGACGTTCCTGCGCGATTGTGGCGCACCCTTCTTAGCAAGGGGTGATCTGTGAAGAACGCCGACATCCGGCAATGGTCGGACGAGTTCCGCAATACACTGCGTCAGGAAATGGCCAGCGCCGCGCTGCGCATGGATATGAGGCAGGCCGAATATATGCGCGGGCTTGGCGTGCCTGTCGCTTTGATGCTGGAACACAACCTGATTGGCACCGTCACTGTTGAGGTCGATAGCCGCGACTTCTGGACACCGATCGACACAGGCAAGGCGATGGTCGTCACACCGCTTGTGGAAGATGGCGCGACCCTCGACCTTATCGCGTTCGACCCGAAAGACCCTGACATCTGGTTCCTGCGTACCGGCGAAGGCTGGGCGCTGGGCTGCGATGCCGTTCGTGATGCCGTGCAAGGCTGGGATTCCGCCGACAAGCGCCTCTCGCTACACGCTACCCCGCTGGATTGGCTCCGTGCTGGCAGCAGCGGCGCATGTGTCACGCAATGGACGCCTGAAAGCCGCAGCGCCGTCCGCCACGTCGATGCCATTGTTGTCACCAGCATCAAGTTTGCCCGGGCCTTGCGCCTGGAATTGTCGCGGCCACCGCGCATCCCCGAAATCGAAGTGAAAGGGGCGCAAAGCCGTGCCGCGTAATATCGAGACTGATACAGACTTCGACAACGACAACACACCGCCTGCATGGATGGACGAGGCAAGCAACGCGCTGTTCGCTGAGTATGCAAAGGGTGATGAACCGCCAACATCCCTCGCGCTGATCGATCCCGCCTCATGGGCCGGGACAGATGCCCCAGAGCGGGAGTGGAAGGTTAAGGACTATATACCCGACCGTCAGGCTACATTGCTTACTGGCAAGGGCGCTGCGGGTAAATCGCTGGTATCGCAGCAGCAGGCAACGTGCATCGCCCTTGGCCTACCTTTCCTTGGCGTCGAGACCATCCAGACGAACGCGATCTACATCACCTGCGAAGACGACACCGACGAACTGCACCGGCGACAAATCGCCATCTGCGCAAGTCTGGGCGTCAAGATAGAGGACTTGAGCGGAAAGCTGCACCTGCTATCACTACAAGGCGAAATGAACAACGAACTGGCTACGTTCGACCATGATGGCCGCATCCACATAGCCACGCGCTACAAGCAGATCGTCATGGCCTGCGATGAGCATGATATCGGCTTTGCGGTCCTCGACAACACCGCACATTTGTTCACCGGCAATGAGAACGACCGGCATCAGGTGGCCGCGTTCATAAACCTGTGCAACCGCCTCGCGATAAGCATCAATGGCGCGGTCGTCATCGTTGGGCATCCCAACAAGGCAGGCGATAGCTATTCAGGCTCTACGGCATGGGAAAACCAAGTCCGCAGCCGCTTGTTCATGGAGATACCTGAGAACGACGATGGCAGCATAACCGACCCAGATATGCGCGTCATGCGCCGCGAAAAATCCAACTATGCGCGCCGTGGTGGCGACCTGTCCTTCATGTGGTTCAAGGGTGCGTTTGTGCTGCCTGATGTCGTTCCCCAAGATCAGCGCCACGACACCCACGACATCGCCAAAGCAAGTCATGAGAACGACATCTTCATGAACTGCCTTGCGAAGGCCACAGAGCAGCGCCGCGCCGTCAGTCACGTCAATGGCGTGAACTATGCACCACGCATTTTCGCCCACACACCGCAGGCTCGTGGCGTCAATGAAAAGGACATGCGCGCCGCTATGGAACGCCTCCTCAGCCTCGGCAAAATCGAACTGGAAGCCAACCTTTGGAAGGGTCCAAATCGTCACTGGAAAGTAGGGATCAAGGCTGTTGGCCCGTGCGCCAACCCCCCCTCAGAAACCCAGCAAAACCGTGCGCCAACCCCTGCGCCAACCCCCTGCGCTGACCCGCGCCAACCCCCTAGCCAAGTCATTGAAAACATTGCGCCGACCCTGCGCTGCGCTGACCCCCCATATACTACGTATATGGAAGGGGGTGCCCTTGAGGCACTCCCCCCTTCCATTGAGAACGGGCAGGAAGAGGACTGGAAATCAAATCCAATTCTGAACAGCAAAGCGCCCCCTGCAAACGACATCCCGCCGTGGCTCGATGAGGCTCCACCGATTGGCGATGATGACGACTATTTTGATCGGGATGACCATGACCAGTAGCGCCCGCGAATATCTCAACCGTGAACGTGAGCGTAGGGGGATGGGGAGATGAGTAGACGCACGCTGCAAGAGTTATTGGCGGAGGCTTACGCGACGGCTGTCGAACGAGATAAGGCGGCAGAGACGGGGCCATTAGTTCGCGTAGAGCACGCGGCACAGGTCTGTGAAGAGGCCGACTTTTACCGGAAGTACGACCATGGCGAAAAATCGGAAGATTTTCTCGATGGGTACATTCAGGGCATCGAACGCGCGGCTGAATTAGTCCGTATGATTGGCGCCACCTCACCAGCGAAGAAAAGCCAATGAGGCATGACCCACCGAAAGCCCGCAAGCCAGACACCGGCCTCGTCAAACCCTATCGCCCAAAGCCGAACGACTTCCGCGAAACGTTCATCGCTTTAGGTTGGGAGTGCATCGAAGAGCATTACCAGACGAACTGGCGCGTCATTCGCCGCTGGATCGACATGGAAGGCCGGGAGGATCTGATTGCTGCCCGTCGTGCGCATGTCGAAGCGATCTGGGCTGAGCGGCGGTTGAAGCGGAAACGCTATGTGCTGGGGCGGACTGTGACGGCGGTTAAGATTGGACACGAGGAGATTTAGATTATGACCATGCCATACATCACCGATCATGCCGTGCTTCGCTATCTGGAGCGTGTTCGTGGCATCGACATGGAATCTGTTCCCGCCGAGATGTCCTGCGCCGGACTGGCAACGGAGATGGCGTTCGGATGCAATACCGTGAAGATGGGCAATGGAGCACGTCTACGGATTGTCGGCGATGTTGTTCAGACGGTTTTGCCTAAGGGGAGCCGGTCGTGAGCATGGGCCGTCCTTCTGAATACAGCGAAGAGATCGCCGGAAAAATCTGCGATGCCCTCGTTATGCCGCGCAGTCTGAGATCAATTTGCTTGGACGAGGACATGCCGTCGCAGTCTACCGTCTTCCGATGGTTGGCTGATGAGAGGTATGCTGACTTTCGGGAGCGCTATGCGCGTGCGCGCGAGGCCCAGGCTGATGCTATTTTCGATGAGATGCTGGACATCGCGGACGACGGCTCAAATGACTGGATGGAGCGGCGCCGGGAGGATGGTTCGGTCGATGAAGTCTTGAACCATGAGCACGTGTCGCGTTCAAAGCTGAGGATTGACGCGCGCAAGTGGGTGGCATCCAAACTCGCCCCGAAAAAATACGGCGACAAGCTGGACGTGACTTCGGACAACAAACCACTGCCCGCCTCGACTGTGGCTGTTTTTGCATTGCCGGATAATGGCCGCGGCTAAACCGGAGATCGTTCCCGGCCAGACGATAATCCCACAACCCGGCCCGCAGACGACCTTTCTCGCGTCGGCAGCGGACATCGCAATATACGGCGGCGCAGCAGGTGGCGGGAAGACGTGGGGGCTTCTCATGGAGCCGTTACGCCATATCCATGTTCCGGGCTTTGGTTCGGTCACATTCCGACGCTCAACCGTCCAGATCAGGAACGAGGGCGGGCTATGGGACGAAAGCGCGGTTCTCTATCCGCAGGTAGGTGCATCTCCGAAAGAGCATGTGCTTTCGTGGACATTTCCCAGCGGCGCCTCGGCCAGCTTTGCGCACCTCGAACACGATAAGACCCGGTTCAACTGGCAGGGGTCGCAAATTCCGCTGATATGCTTCGATGAGTTGACGCATTTTACGCCGACGCAATTCTGGTACATGGTCAGCCGCAATCGATCGATGTGCGGTGTTCGGCCATACATTCGCGCGACCTGTAACCCTGATGCGGATAGCTGGGTCGCTACTCTCATCGCATGGTGGATCGATCAGGAAACCGGACTGCCTATCCCTGAGCGCGCGGGCGTGTTGAGGTGGTTCGTGCGCGTTGGCGATAACCTGATCTGGGCTGATAGACCGCAGGAGTTGAGCGGGTATCTCATGCCCGATGGCCTGCCTATCCCTCCTAAGTCGTTGACGTTCGTCCCGGCGAAGTTGACCGACAACAAGGCGCTGATGGATGCTGACCCCGGCTACATGGCTTCGTTGCTTGCACTGCCGCGCGTTGAACGTGAACGGCTACTGGGTGGCAACTGGAAGATCAGGCCCGCTGCCGGGTTATATTTCCAACGGTCCTACTGCCGGATTGTCGATGCCGTTCCTGCTGGCACGATATTTGGCAGGGGATACGATCTTGCCGCGACTGTCCCGTCGCCTGAAAACCCCGATCCCGACGCCACCAGCAGCACGAAGATAGGCCGGATGCCCGATGGCCGTTACATCGTGGTCGATAACACGAACGATTGCCTATCGCCTGCCGGTGTGGAGCGTAAGATTGCCAACCTCGCTAGCCATGACGGTAAGTCGTGCATCATATCGCTACCCCAAGATCCAGGCCAAGCAGGCAAGAGCCAAGTTGCCAACCTCAAACTCAAGCTATCCGGCTTCAACGTGCGATCTTCGACGGAAACCGGCGACAAGGTGACGCGGTTCAGCCCGTTCTCTGCGCAAGCCGAGGGTGGTAATGTCGATGTGCTGCGCGGTGAATGGAACGACCGATGGTTCTCTGCGCTCGAAGGGTTCCCCGTCGCCAAGCATGACGATGACGCGGACAGCGCATCGCGCGCGTTCGATGCCGTCGCCCTAGGTTCCCGCTACAACATCCGCTCCCTAGCCTGACGGCGGTAAATCCACGCCAACCCCACGGCTACCCTCTAGCCCATGTCATCCCCGCCCGCCCGCATTCGCAGCGTCCGTTTCAAGGATGGCCTTACCAGCGCCATTACCGGTCTGGGTACGAACCTCGACCCCCGCAATTCCATGCAATACGCGCCCAGCTTCATGACGCAGGACATGATCGACGCGGCCTATCGCGGCAGCGGTATGATGCGCCGGGTTATCGACCTGCCTCCGTTAGACATGGTGCGCGAGTGGCGTAACTGGCAGGCTGAGCAGGATCAAATCAAGCTACTGGAAGCCGAGGAACGCCGCCTGGACTTGCGTGGTAAAGTACGACTGGCTGAGACATTGCGCGGTTTGGGTGGTGGTGCATTCATCCTTGGTTTGCCGGGTGCTCCGGAAACCCCTGCCCCCGCCAATATCCCGGCAAAGGGGCTAGCCTACATCCACGTCGTCAGCCGCTACCAGCTTACCCTAGGCCCGATAGTCGAGGATCACACGGACCCTGCATTTGGTGGGCCTAAGCATTTCACACTGACCACGACGACCGGGCAGAAGGACATTCACCCTTCTCGTGTCGTCGCCTTCCGTGGTGATGCAATCCCATTGCTGCGCATGACGGGTTGGGAGGAACAATATTGGGGCGAAAGCCGTGTTGCCCGCGTCTATGAGGCTGTCCGCAACAGCGACAGCGCGCAAGGCCATTTCGCGGCACTGATCGGCAAGGTGCGTAATACCATCATCGGCATTCCTGATCTTGCAGGATTGCTGGCAGAGCCTGACGGCGAACAGGTGTTGCAGACGCGCATCTCCGCCATGATCCTTGGCGAGAGCATGTTCAATGCCACCTTGCGCGATGCAGGCGATGGGACAGCAGGCGCTGGTGAGACAATCGATCACCGGCAGATCAATTGGGCAGGTATCCCCGATATCATGATGGCCTTTGCGACATTCATCGGTGCTGTCGCCGGGATGCCTGCCACACTCGTTATCGGGAAATCACCGGATGGCCAGAACGCGACCGGCAAGGGTGACGCTGACAACTGGAACGCCACGGTTCGCGCGCGCCAGACGCTGGAACTTGGGCCGTGCATGGATCAGGTGGACAAGTATCTGATCCCATCGGCGGGGGTTACTCCTACGGCTGATGCTGAGATTTGGTCGGAATGGGCACCGTTGAGTGTGCCATCGGCTAAGGAGCAGGCGGATACGTTCTTCGCCACCATGCAGGCTGTCGAGAAGGTGCAGGCAACCGGCGCGATCCCGGATGAGGCATTTGCCAAGGGCTTCCAGAACCTGATGTCCGAGAAGGGATGGATTCCCGGCCTTGAGGGCGCGTTGGCAGAACTGCCAGAAGATGAACGTTTCGGCATTACGCCCGATGCCAGCAATGACGACGATCCATCGGCCATTCAATCGAAGGGAGGTGATCCTGTATCTCAAGGCACGGGCGGCGCGTCTGGAAGTGACGTGCCGCTCCGCCGTGCGGCTAATGATGCCTTGCGCGCTACCGGACTGTCCGACGAAGCAATCGCAGACGTAATGGCGATGATCGACGCTGGGGCGTAGGGATGCGCTTCTCGCTGGCCGACCTCGCGCGCAGGCAACGGAACATCCGCAGATCCGCAATCGTGATCAGGGATATTGCCCCGCCCTCCACATTGGCAAGCAATCTCTACGCCCGCGCTTATCGCCCCATCATCCAGGCATGGACCGACGCAACCCCTCGCATCGTATCATCCTACGAACGCACCCTAAGCGCGATGGTAACGGACGCGCCCGCCGACATACAGGCCGAGATTAACGCGACGGCGGGGCTGTTGGAGCGGTTGTTCTTGCTGTTGACGCCTGATATTAGGGATTGGGCGTTAATGACCGAGCGCACCATGAGGCGTAAATGGATCGGCGCCGTATTATCCGCCGCGAGCGTCGATCTAACGACCTTGCTGGGAACCGAGGATGTCCGCGCCTCACTCGACACGCATATTTCGTGGAATGTGGCATTGGTCCGCGATGTCTCCGATGTCACCCGGCAGCGCATCAGCAGCGCCGTATTCGATGGCCTGCGCAATCGCACCCCGGCGCGCGATGTGGCGAAAACCATAACGGAGGCGGTGGGGATTAGCCGCCGTCGGGCGCTCAACATATCGAGCGACCAGACGAGCAAATTGACCAGTTCGCTTGCTGATGAGCGGCGGCGGCAGGCTTCGATTTTGGAATGGTCTTGGGTTCACAGCAAAAAACTTCACCCTCGGCAGTCGCATCAGGCGCGCGATGGCAAGGTGTATTCTGACGACCCTTCGCGCGTCGGGCAAAGCATCAATGGCAAGACAATCGAGCCGCTTCCACCAACGCGCCCCGGACAAGAACCATACTGCGGATGTCGCTCGAAATCGGTGATTTCATTAGACTAGCCGGTCAATTCGTGGCACAAAAAACGGGCCGAAACGGTGGTGGAACACCGCTCGGCCGTTCTGCTGTGCAGGCGCAATACGCTTGGCACCGCCTATGGTGGCGACGGCGTTATACTCAATCCAGATGCACCATACTGGTATGAACTTGCTACTTGGGAACGAGACGAGTGGCGCTTGAACGGGGCTGATGGTTACGGCGGATATGAAACGTTGGATGCTGACGAGCCGGACTTTTATGCCGAGATAACACATCCCTTCTGACGGCGGTAAAGCCCGCCAAGGCCCGCCGCTATCGTGCGGGCCATGCTATTTGCTGACACCCTCACGCTAGATGCGCCACGCCGGACTAAGGACGGCTTTCTCGCTGTGCGCGCGAAGGCGGCTCGTGTCGGCGTCTACCAATATACCGGCGCCGAGGTTGACCCCCAGAACGAGCACGGACTGCGCGATCAGGCCAGCGTCAACGTCATGCGCGATGACAAGACGGTATTCGACAACGCATCTGCCCGGTCTTTCATCGGCAAGCCTGTCACCGACGATCACCCCCATGAAGCTGTAACCGCCGACAACTGGCGCGATCATGCGCGCGGCACCATCATGGGCGCCATGCGGGACGGCGAATATCTCGCGTTCGACCTCCTACTGACCGATGCCGCCGCGATCAAGAAGGTCGATTCCGGCAAGCGCGAACTGTCGAACGGCTACAGCGCGACCCTCGAATATGGCGATTTCACCGCTGCTGACGGGACGAAATGCCCGGTTCGGCAAGCATCCATCACCGGCAACCACGTCGCATTGGTCGATCGTGGACGTGCCGGACCTCATTGCGCCATCAAGGACGGTTTCGCCGTTTGCGATGCCCTCCCCCGATCCTTTCTCGACAGTCTCACCGTCGACGGCACGGCGGCGGCAATTGGCTGGTTGGAAAAGGCGATTGCACTTCATCGCAAGCACATGAGCGGCAAAGCCCCGACCACCGGAGACGCAGGCGAAAAGAGCCAGCAACTCATGATGGAGCAGATGGAAAATGCGCTGTCTGAATTAAAGCCCAGCGCAAACAAGACAATGAAAATGGACCAACTCAACACTCAGGAGAAGCCTGCAATGAAGATCAAGATCGGCGATGCCGAAGTCGATGCGACGAACGGTGAGGCCGTTCGGATCGCAGTTGACGCGCTCAATACCAAGTTTGCGGCTGATGCCGCCGCCCTCACCACCGCCACCACGGCGCTGGACACCGAGAAGGGCAAGACCGCCGCTCTGGAAAAGCAGCTTTCCGACGCCAAGGACGCATCCGCTCCTGCCGCCCTCGATAAGCGCGTTGCTGATCGTGCCGCGCTCATCACGACCGCCAAGGCCGTGAAGGCTGACATCGTGACGGACGGCAAGACCGACGCAGAAATCCGCAAGGCTGTTGTTGTCGCATCGCTCGGTGACGCCGCTGCATCGTTCGATGACGCTGGCATTGCAGGCGCCTTCGCAGTGCTGACTAAGGACGCCAAGCCCGCCGACCAGAAGGTTCACGATCTGGGTTTGCCCAAGCCGATGAACGACACCGCAGCCATCCGTGACCGCGTTCGCGCGTCGCGTTACGCCAACTAAGGAGTTTTGACCGATGGCTGAAATTCAGACCAACTACGTCGAGACCATCGCGCCGGGTTATCCTGGCATGGTGGCCAACGGCGAAACGTCCAACCGCATCACCCGCACGATTGAGGATGCTGGCGGCATTGGTTTCGGCAAGGCTGCGTTTCGCGGCACTGGCGACCACGGCGTCACCGCAACGCCGACTGCGGGCGGACTGGTGGGCATCACCATCGCGCACGAAGCGCTGGGCATCATCGCCGGTCAGACCGCCGATATTTATGCACAGCGCCAGAACGTCCCCATCATGACGCAGGGCGTTATCTGGGTGACGGCGGGCGAGGACGTGACGGACGGCGTACAGGCATATGTCACTTCGGGTGGCGCCTTTGTCGATACGGCCAGTTCCAATGTCATCCTGCCGGGATGGTTCTTCGACACTACGGCTCTGAGCGGTTCGCTCGTGAAGCTGGCCAAGCGCTAAGGGGGCGGCTGAAATGAACGCGATCACTCACAACTTCTACGACGCCGCCACCGGAAAGATCGACTTTCCCGCGTGGAAGGCGAACGACGCTGAACACGCCAAGCAGTTCCGCGATTATTCGCTGTCTGACTGGATGGTCAATGATCAGGTGGGCCGCGCCTTCCTGACGCCGCAGCTTCATCGCATCGAAGCCGAAACCTATATCCGCAAGTATCCGTCGTTCGACTTCGCGTCGTTCATGACGGTGAACGAAGATGGCGACATGTGGGATGTCGGCACCGTGTTCTACAGCATGGATGCCGTGGGCCGCGCCGAGTTCATGTCCGGCAAGTCGTTCGACATGCCTTATGCCAGCACCATCCTTGATCAGTTCACGCATGGCTACCACCTTGCCGCGCTGGGCTACGAATGGACCGTGCAGGAAATGGAACGCGCCGCCAAGCTGGGCCGTTCGCTTCCTTCCGACAAGGCAATGGCCGTAGACATGGGCGTTCAGTCCACGTTGTTCAGCCTTGCCATGACGGGTCGCCTGCCGGGTGATACCACGTCCGAAAAGGGCTGGACCGGCTTGGTCAACAACGGATCTGTCCCGGTCGCTAACTTTGCAGCGGACGGCACCGGCTCTGCACGCACATGGGCAAGCAAGACGCCGGATCAGATCAGCCGCGACTTCTGGGAAGCGATCAACGCAGTCGAAACGGCAACCGGCGAAACGCACATCGCGACCACCGCCGTTCTGCCGACGAGCCGCCTGCGCTATTTGGAAAGCACCCGCATGACGGATACGGGCAGCAGCGTGCTTGCCTACATCCTCGGCGGTTCGGCCAACTCGCGCACGGTCAACGTTCGCGGTAGCCGCCTTCTGGAAACCGCAGGCGCATCGAGCACCGCCCGCATGATCGCCTACGACAACACGCAGGAGGTCGTCCGCTTCCACCTGCCCGGTCGTCACACCTTCCTTGAGCCTTTCCGCAAGGCTTCGATGGTCTGGGAAGTCCCCGGCATCATGAACGTCGGCGGCACGGAAGTGCGCTTGCCCAAGGCCATCGCATACCGCGACGGACTGTAACCCCTATCGGGCGGCGCTTCGGTGTCGCCCGCATGGAGACAAGACATGCAGATCAAGAACATTTCCACAGGGGATCGCGGTATCCGCACCACGGACGGGACGCTGGTTATGCTGGCACCGAACGAGGTTGCTGATCTCGACGTTTCCGATGCTGAAATGGATGACGCGGCGGATTGGTTTGAGTTCAAGGGTGCTTCCAAGCCCCAAGAACCCGGCCCACTCGACGGCAACGTTGACGACCTCAAGGACTACCTCGACACGGTCAGCAATCCTGACGAAGTGCAGAAGCTGATTGACGCAGAGACCGGTGGCAAGTCGCGTGCAGGCGCACTGAAAGCCCTTGAAGCACGCCGGGACGAACTTCTGGCCGCATAACTAACACCTCTCCGGGGGGAGTCGGGCCGCGCGCTGGAATGGCTGCGCGGCCCTTTTTGTAAGGATTGAAGATGGCACTTGGCGCATTCTCTCGTTCGGCAGCGTCGAGCCTATCAGCCGATAGCGTCGGGGCGATGAAATGACCGTCCCGTCTACCGCCCCAATATTTGATCAGGTCATGGACCCGACCGATATTCTCGACTTCTATTTCGAGATTTCGCAGGGTGACGCGACCGGCGACATTCTGATGACGGGCGAGGAAATCGCCAGCTTCACACTTGGGACCACCGCCGAGGCAACAGCGGGTGGCGTTCGGATAATGAGCGATGGTGTCCGCGCTCCCATAGCCGATGGCCGCATTATCCGTTTCTGGATGGATGTAGATCCGACCACGCAAAGCTCTACCATCTTCGACAGTCGCGGCATTCTGGTCGGCATAGTTCTCACAATAACAACGGATGCTGATCCGCTGCGAAAGAAGCAGCGCACGGTCGGCATTCGCGTGGCTAATCAATGAGGCGGCAAATGATAGTTGGAACGGTCGATAACGGACGTGTTTGTCACATTGAATTTCCTTTCTATTCGGGGAGGGCTGGCGCGCGCGTGATCGGCGACAATATGGAAATCGGATATTTCGGCGCGCCGCCTCCCGTTAAGAACCCGGTGCTCGACGGCTCTGTAGATGGCACGGCAGTGCGCATCGTTGGTCACAAGGTGACTGACATGGCTGGCACCGCAAACGCTCAGATGTCGGCGACCAAGGCGGTTACTCTCACCGTTCGCCCCCTAGAGACGGAAGGCTAAGGCGTTATGGCACTTGCACCCATCGCACGAAGCCTGATTCTGTATGAGGCGGGACGGAGCGCGCAACCCGAAACCGCGTTTACGGCACCGGAATATGGAACACCCGCGCCAGTGTTCACCACGCAACCGTCCATCTCCCCGACAAGCGGCGTTGCGGGCGCGACGTTCACGGCGAACAATGGCGCGGCAAGCAATGCAACGTCCTATGCGCGGCGCTGGCTCTTGTCTGGAACGTCCATCGGGACGGGAACGACCGTAACGCCGTCCGCAGGATCGCTTGTGCTGGAAGTGACCGCAACCGGGCCAGGCGGATCGACTGTTGCAACATCGGCGGCAGTCACTGTTTCGGCGCTTCCAACAGTCACCTTGTCCGCTGCAATTTCAAAGGTCGAAGGCAACAGCGGCGCGAACCTTTACACCTACACCGTCTCGCGTTCGTCATTGGTGGGCGCGGCGGTTATCCCTTGGTCGTTCGCCGCTGGCAGCACTAGCGCGAACGATTTCACGGGTGGCAGCTACCCGACTGGCGGCAACGTCAATCTGGCCGATGGCGCGTCCAGCGGGACGTTTTCGGTTAGCGTCAATGGGGACGCGACCGTGGAAAGCGACGAAGCGTTCACCGTTTCGATTAGCGCGCCATCTGGTTATGCGGCGGGCGCGTCCATGAGTGCGACCGGCACAATATTGAACGATGACAGCACGCCTACCCCAGCGCCGTTCCTGTCCCTTTCTTCCGCAGTGACGCAAGCGGAAGGCAACAGCGGGACTACTGGCTTTAGCTGGACGCTGACCCTAGAGCGCGACGGCTCCACCGCATCGTTTCCCTACAATTGGGCAATCACTGGCGGCGGCGCGAACCCGGCGAACGCGGCGGACTTTGGCGGCACGTTCCCATCTGGTAGCGGCACCTTTGCCCCCGGCGAAACGAGCAAGACGATAATTGTTCTTGTGACCGGCGACACGGCGGAGGAACCTAACGACACCTTCACCCTAACCGTTACGGCAGCGGGCCTTAATACCGTCACGTCAACCGGCACGATTACTAACGATGACACATCGGCGGTTGCGTTGGTTATAACTGGCGCGCCATCTCCGGCTGTCAGCGATACGGCCTATCGTTATGCACCCGAGGTTACGGGCGGCAGCGGAACCAAGACGTTTGCATTCACCGGCGCGACCGCCCCCAGTGCGCTCGGTGGATCATTCAACGCTGCTACTGGGGAAATAACCGGGCCTTTCAACGCGGTCGGAACGGTGGCGGGAACCATCACCGTAACCGATACCAGTGGCAGCGCGTCGCAGTCGGTCAGCATTCCAGTTGCAGCCAGTCCGGCAAGGGTCGCCAATCTCATGATGGCGCTGGACTCCGCAGAGTTGGCGGTGACTTTGCCGCGAGGGCCTGTTCGGACATGGCCATCCGCATTTGGCGCGGCGCTTGCTGCATCCATGGTCACTCTAGATCGCGCCCCACAAATGGGGCTGCGTTCAATCAACAGATTGCGCGTTGCTAATCTGGACGCTGGCACATCCCCGCTTACTGTAAGCATTCCCCACGCGAGCGGATATACGCTGTTCTTGCTGATTGATTGGGATAGCTACAGCACAGCGCGCAATCTCTTTAATGGTGCCAACGGGGCATTAGGCGCCCGCATTTCTGCAACTGGAACGGTTCAGGTGCTGCGCGTTGGCGGTGCAACGCTGCAAAACGGAATTACCCCCATCAATCGCGTTGGTCCTAACCTTATCACAATCAAGGCCGGGCCTTGGGGGACCAGTATAGCCATAAACGGTGTCGCCGATCAGTCAAACACGACCGACGCGACACTTACCCAGCCCATAACTTCTCTTGGTGGTTTGACCAGCTCCTTCGATGGCGGGTTGGCGTCCTTCCTCGCCTATTCCGGCAACATGGCCCCATCCGATGTGACAGCGGTTGAAGCATTCCTAACCAACAAATGGAAAACGGCTCCGTCGCTTGCTTCGTCTCCAATGACCGCATCGGACGGCAAAATTCTGACATGGGCAAACGCTCAACCTGTCGCTTGGGCGGCTTAAGGAGTACCGAATTATGACTTCAATTTACGCAGCACCGCTATTATCCTCCACTCTGCTGAGCGTAGGACGCATCCCAATTGATACGTCGCCGACCTCTTCGCCTGCGCACACTACACCCTCTCAGCTTCACACCTACATCGTCGGCGGCGTCATCAATGCGCTGGATCATGGTGTAGTCGCAGACGGGCTGGAACTTGCCGACGTTTCTGTGACGAACGCAAGTAACGTCATCAACAGCGTGGCCTATCAGTTCACGGCGGCAGACGTTGGTAAGGCGATCACGATCCGCAACGCCGCCACAACAACGACGGCAATCTCTGGCTTCATTGGCAGCACTTCCAGTGGTTCGGCAAGCCTTGTCACCACGCAGGGCGGATCCACGGCCCTGAATGCTGGTCGCACCGTTTCAAACCTAAGCGCTGTATTCGGAACGCCAAACCAGACCGCGCTTGCCAATGCGGGGGCGGCGGCAGCCGCGAAGGCAGCGTACACCAGCCTTCCGTGCGTAGTGGATATGCCCACCGGAATTATCGTCATTACCGATGGCATCGGAGCGACCAGCCTCGTTAGCTGGCGTGGCAAGGGAATGCGCGCAACGGTTCTTAAGTACCTCACGCCAAACATGGGCGCTGCAGTATTTAATGGCCTATCCGGCCTCTATATCGATACTCGGTATGAAGACTTTGGAATCGACCAAGACGATGTTATTCTTGCATCTTACGCCGTTACGAAAAAGGCATTCTATATCCAGAACATGTTACGCGGCGTGTTCCGTCGCCTTTGGCTTTCTGGATCGCCCGCAAGCTGCATCGGCGTGGATTTCCTTGTGGATACGTTCATTCAGGACAACGTGATTATCGATCCCGGTCGCCTGAATACTGGCCAGTCGGGCGGCGCGGGCGTAGGCATAGGCGTTACGGACGCCACTGTCCCGCAGACAAATCGCTATGAGAGCATCGTCTGTACGGGCAATCAGGTCTACAATTCCCGGAAACACGCCATCTTCTTTGAGACGCAAAGTGCCACACTACGCGCTGCTGGCGAATACCTTATCGCAAACAACATCGTTCATATGGGGCCGTCTGCGTATTCCGGTATTGGCGACAATGGCTGCACGGGCCTAATGATCGCAAATAACAAGATCACGGGCGAAGGCGCGGGCAGCGGCATTTCCATTCGCGGCGGGGTTAGCGGTAGTTCGCCAGTTGGTGCGGAGGGCCTGATCACAGCCAATGTCATCCGCAATACGGCAATCGGGATCGAGGGCAGCTTTGCTGACGGCGGCGGGCCTGCCACGAGTGCGCGCTACAGCATAAACGACAACAAGATTACCGGGTGCACTAGCCCGGAGGGGGCTGTTGTCATTCGCACGAGCGCGACTGTTGGGAACCCGCTCAGCAATATGTGCCTCAAGGATAACGAGATATACAATTGCGCCGGTCCGGCCATCGCCTTCGTGGGCACCGCACCTATGAAGAACGTCAGCATTAGCAATCTGAGCGCCTACAATAACGGAACGGCAGGCTCTGGCATTCGTTCCGCTGTCTATGTCGGCGTTCCTATCGCTGGGTTCAGGCTCAGCGATTGTGATCTCTACGATGACAAGGGTTCACCGACCCAGACCTACGGCCTTGAAGTAGCAGCGGGGGTAGCCATCACCGACGCTATCGTTTCCGACAACCGTTTCGCTGGCAATCTCACAGGTGCAGTCGGCTTGAACAGCACCGGCACCATCACCGGAACCACCAGCGGCAACCAAGGCTGGGCTGGATAACCAACTACCACCGAAGGAGACTACCTATGTTACGTACTATCATCACCACTATTGCACTTGCGCTATGCATCCCGACCGCTGTAATCGCGCAGCCTGTCCCATGGCAGACTCCCCGCGCAGAAGCCGAAGCTCTACGGGAAAAAGTTGTCCCTAAAGCCGAACTGGACGCCTTGTCCGTCCTTATGAATGATGTCGGTCAGGCACTGAACAATCCGGCCAATCGCGAAAACAACTTCGCGAACCACCGTAAGGCTTATCCGATCTACACGAAGCTGACGACGGCCTTTGCCTATGCTTCGGTCGGGCGTCAGGATCGCAACCGCAAGTTCTTCAATAAGTATGCGGTCAAGGTGCGGGCCTATCACACTCAGGCATGCGCGATCCTCGTAGGCTGCAAACAGCAGCAGTAGCACCTGACGGCAAACCGAACGACGGCGACCGGGTGTACAAAGTCCGGTCGCCGCCGCTCTTACGACGGGCCACAGATCCGCTAAAGCCCCGCCGTCGATATGAGATACGCGCCAGATCGTGGATTGTTGCGCCAACCTGACGGCGGTAATTCTCCCCTACCCCGCAGTCTAGCCTAAGCCATGCCCTACACATCGCCCACGAAAGCCGAATTTACGACGCTTTACACGGAGTTCGCGGCGATCACGGACGACCAGTTCAACGCTTGGCTACCTAAAGCAGAACAGCGCATCGGGGAAAAGTACGCAGATTATCAGCGCGACGGGACAGAATTACTGCTGGCCCATTTGTTAAAAACGAACAGTGTTGGCATCTCGTCGGCGCTGGCTGGCATCGTCGCGACCGGGGCAACATCGTTCAAATCCGGACAGTTCAGTGCGTCCATCTCTGAATCGGTCGCAGCGCAACGGGCCAAGGGCGGATATGCCGCAACCATCTACGGCCAGCAACTCGCCGACCTGCAACGCCGCCTATTCGGTGGCCCGCGCCTTGTCATGGGCATCGTGACCTGTGCCTGATCTTGCCGCTGCCTTTTCGGAGATAGCGTTGGGCTTTGGCGCATTGCTTGGCGCGCCGTATTGGGCTGGCCGGGTGATTGATCAGGTCGATGTGATTTATGACGATGGTGGCAGCATTGAATCGTCCCGTCAGCCGGTGTTGCGTGATTGCATGGTGCAGGTCGATGTCGCCACGCAGCGGATGCGGGAGGCTGAGGGCTATGCCTCCACCGATGTGGCGATCATCATCCTTGCGGCGACGCTCACCGGCACACTGGACACTGATGCTGTTGTTGAAGTCCTTGAAGGTCCACACGCTGGTCGTTGGATGGTTTCGCTGATCGAGCGGGATAGCGCGGCTCTGGGATGGGCTGGCAGGGGGCGTCGTGGCTAGGCTCACTGGCGGCGACGGCTATAGCCGCAAGATCAAGCGCATCGGGCCGGAGGCGGTTAAGCAGGTTGGCGCAGTACTGTTCGTCGCGGGCGAGATGGTGCAGGTCGATGCACAGATCAGCATCACCAGCGGTTCTGTGTCGGGCGCGGGGCATATTCCGTCAGCGCCTGGGGAAGCGCCCAACAATGACACTGGCGTCTTGGCCAACAATATCGAGACGACCCAACGCGCGCCGCTGATTGTTGAGGTGTCGTCCAATGCGCCATATGCGCGTCATCTGGAATACGGCACGTCGCGCATGGGCGAGCGTCCCTATATGCGCCCTGCCCTCGATAAGAACCGCACCGAGATCAAAGCTATGATTACCGGCGCCGTCAACAAGGCGATCAGGAGCGCGGGCTAATGGCTAGAGACTCGACCATCGCTGTCCGCCGTGCCGTACTGGCGACCATGAAGGATGACACCGTTCTGATCGGCATTGTACCAGCGGGCCAGATATACCCCGGCACTGCACCTGCAGCCCTTCTATGGCCGTTCGTCCGCTATGGGGCTGTATCTACAACGCCAGTTCGTGCCGCCTGCGTCGATGGGCAAGAGTTGCGCGTCACGATCCACGGGTTCGCCAAGCCTCGCTACAATGGATCTGGCGCGCTGGTCGAAAGCGCAGAAGATCATGCAGGCAGGATCGGCGCTGCCATTGCGTCATCGATCGACAAGCGCCGCCTTGTGCTGGGCAGTTCGTACGAAGCCATTGCCCATGTCCGTTGGCGGTCGTCTCAGCTTATGCGCGATGGCGATGAGGCCGACGCATGGCATACCGTGCAAGATTTCGTGATCCGGGTTATGAGCTGATCGACAACGATTCGATTGGGGGAACTATGATTTATTACGTCGCCGCATTTTTGGCTTTGGCCGCGCAAGATGTCGTGCCTACCGATCCTGTTCCAGCACCCGCGCCAACAGTAGCCCCCGCAGCGCAAGGCGGCAAAATCGTAATGTATCGTGGCGGCGGCGTTATGGGCCTTGCTCTCGCATGCCCCATCAGGTTCAAGGGTCAAGAGATCATCGAACTAGGGCGCGGCAAATACGGTGAATGGGCGGTGCCAGCGGGTAGCTATATCCTGTCGAACAAGACGGCCAGCGTTGAAATCAATGTGGCGCCGGGGCAGACGAAGTACGTTCGCTGCCAGATCAAGCCGGGTTTCATGACGGGCCGCGCGGATCTGCAGATTGTTGATCAGGAAAGTTTCGCCGAACATCAGGCCGATTATGAACGTAAGGAGGTAATGGCCCCTGCGCTTTAACCGCACCTTTTTGCGATCATTCCTAGCCGGTGCGATATGTATCGCGCTGGCGGGATGCAACAGCGCGGCACGTCAGGCCGAGCGCGCTTATGAGATCGTGAACGAAAGCGGCACCGACGAAGAACGATGCGCTGAGGCCGGAAAAGTCGCGCAGACCTATCTCGATGCTGGCGACAAGGCTCAGTATGAGCGCTGGGATATGGTCCGCGACACTCACTGCCTTACCGTCAGCACGAAGCGGGCCATTCAATAGCGTCTTCCAATCCGCGCTGCTTTCCCCTACCGTCCGGCGATGTCCGACGGCTTCAATGCTCAACTCATGATGCGCGAACTGGCCGTCCTGTTCCTCCACAAAGGGCTGGTCAGCGAACGCGACATCCTCAATTGCGCGGATCAACTGGACCGCGAAGGTGAAGCAGATGCAGCCCACAACATGCGCGCGATCCTGATGCACGCCAACGTCGAGACGGCGTCCGACTTCCAGGCCACCCAAGCGCGCGCGCAGTTTCACATCGTCCCTGACGGCGGTAAAGCTAGCTGACGCCCTGCCCTACTCTCTTGCCAACCTTTACGACTGGCTGGAGATTACGCGGTGTCCCTTCCCAATGAACCGGATTTTGCGCTTATCAAATTGCGCACGGCGACCGGCCCAGACGTTTACACGCTCCTTTGCGGCATCGAGTCCGTCACGATCAACGAGAGCGTAGCGACCTCCGAACGTTTCCGCCGTGACTGCGCAAAGCCCAATCTGCCGGGGCAGCGCAAGCTAAAGGCGACGGGCCGGACTTGGGAAATCAGCGGGTCTGGCGTTATCAACGTCGATTTGGAGGACGAATTGTCCACCAATCTCGGCGTCATCGAAGCCTATCAGGTCGAACTCTACAAGGATGACGGCAGCGACACTGGCGACCTGATGGGAACCTATGCCGGGACCGCCATGATGACGACCCGCAACCAGTCCATGACGACCGATGGTGACAGCAGCCTTGAAATCACCCTTGCCGGTGAAGGCTTGCTCGTCTGGACCGCCGCCACCTGATGAAAGCCGCCATCGATCTGGACTTTGCAGATGGCACCTACACCTTTGACCTGAAACTGCCGCAACTGGCCGAATTACAGGAAAAGTGCGGCGCCGGTGTGTTCGCTATCTATGGCCGTGTCATGCGTGGCCGTGGCGTTCTCGATGGCGAACCTATCGGGATGGCATGGCAGGGTGAAGCCTTTGACATAGACCTATTCGAGACAATCCGGCTTGGCCTGATCGGCGGCGGCATTCCGGCAACGGAAGCCAAGAAGCTGGTCGAACGCTACTGCCACCCCGCCCCATTGCGTGAATCGTGGGCTTTGGCTGCTGCAATCCTGATGGCCCGCGTCGAGGGTTACGATCCGCCAAAAAAAGCAGCGCCGGACGAGGTTCCGGCATCAGATACGACATCGACTTTGGACGGGTCATCGCAAACTGCGCCTTGATGGGAACGGATTGGCGTACGCTGACGTGGTGGGAATATGGGGCGCTATTGTGGAACTGGAACGTCATTCACGGCGGCGAACCCAAGGCGGAACCGGACGTAGCACGTCTGCGCAATTTCATGAAGGCGCATAGCAATGGCTGACGCTGAATCGGTAATATTGACAATCGAGGCGCGGGTTGACGAGGCGAATCGCAAGCTGGTCGAACATGGCCGGGTTGTCGATGGCACTATGTCGCGCGTCGAACAGTCGGCGACGCGGGCAGAGCATTCGATCCGCCGTTCAGCAACCCTTGTTGTGGATAACACCGGGCGCATGGCCAACGCGTCCCGCAATCTTGGCCGTCAATTTGCTGACGTTGGCGCGTCGCTGGCATCCGGCAGTAGTCCGTTCCTTGTCTTGGCACAGCAGGCGCCACAGGTTGCCGATGCGTTGGCAGACACAGGTGGACGTGCCGCAAAGGTCGCGGCGTTCTTCGCGGGTCCGTGGGGCGCTGCATTGCTGGCTGCTGCATCGGTTGTCGGCGTGCTGGCGTCCGCCATGTTCGACGGTGCAGACGCTGACGACGCCAAGACAAAATCGTCAAAGACATTGCAGCAGGCAACGCTTGACCTAACCGCCGCGACCAAGGGCGCTATCGCCACATCGCAGCAGAATGAAGATCAGGCGTATCGTGAAGCTGCGGCTCAACTGGAAAAGGCCCGCGCCGTCCGCGTCGCGACGGTTGAACTTCTTAAGGCAGCGCGCGCGCAGGCTGTCCGGGACAATCTCGGCGCAGTCGGCGGTCGTTCAGCGAACTTCGGTGGCAACTATGTAGCACAAAACAGCGAACGTGATGTTGCCCGCCTGAATGCGCTTATCGCCCAGCAAGGCACGCTGATAAACCAGACCGGCGATGCGGTTCGACGCGCCGACATTCCCCGGCGTCAACGTGCGGCACAGGAGGCAACGGACGGCGCTGCTGCTGCAACGGGACGGTATGACCGGGCTATTGCGAAGCTGAACGACCGTTATGCTGCGGGCAAAGTGAGCGCGAAGGATTACGAGGCGCAGAATATCGCCCTTATCCGTCGCCGTGACGCTGAGGTTGAGGCGACCAACAAGTCTGACACTGCCACGAAGCGCAAGACAGGCAGCGACCGGGAAGCGGCTAAAGCTGTCCGCGAACATGCATCCGCCCAGCGCGAGCTTGAGCAGGCGCTTGACGCTGTAACATCGAAGTTCGATCCCGCGCGCAAGGCTGTGGCCGATTTCAATGACACACTTGCCCAGATCGATAAGCTGGTAGGCGCGGGCAAGCTTAGCCAGGGCGATGCTATCGGCTACAAGATCAGCGCTGCGGCGGATCAGGCAAAGGCTGTTGCGGAGGCTGCGAACAAGCAACTGCAGGGCGTGCTTGGCTATGAGATAGGCGGCGCAAATGACCCTATCCAGAACGCAGGCATCAGCCGCGAAGGTATCGCGCGCGAACAGGATTATCGCCGGGATACCGCAATCGAGGCGAATAGCGTTATAGCGGAGGACTTGCGCCGCAAGCAGGAAGATCAGATCCGCACTGTCGCCAATCTTTATGAGGATTTGTTTCAGGGCGGTACGAAAGCGATCTGGCAGGATTTCAAGTCCATCGGCTTCCGAGTCATTGCTGAGACGTTGGCGCGCTTTACCATCAGTCAGGCCAGTGGCAGCGGTGGGTCGATAGGTGGTGCGTTCGCTTCTGCCTTTGGGTCGATCTTTGGAAAAGGTGGTTTCAAAGGAACAGGGAAATCCCAAGCATCACTCGACGCTGGCCAACTGTTCCAATCAGGCGGATACACTGGGGACGGCCCACGCGATGAAGTCGCTGGCCTTGTTCATAAGGGCGAATATGTCGTCCCTGCGTCTGCCGTCAATCGCATCGGTGTTGCGAACCTAGAGGCTATGGCGAACGGTCAGGCGGCGTCGTCTATGGCCGGGGTGTCGGCTATTCCAGCAGCATCGCAAGGCGGCGGCAGTATCCGCGTTCAAATCAGTCTCGACAATGACATGCTGACAGCCCGTGTCGTGGAAACATCGGCGCAAGTCTCCGCAGTGCAAATCCAGCGCAGCGCAGGCGCTATCGCCCAGAACGGCGCCAACATCGCTGTCGCCCAACTGTCCCGCCCACGCCTCTAGCCTCTCGGATCATCAGGAAATGGAACACCAGAATCTAACTGCAAGGACTTGAGTAATGAGAGAAGAAATAAAGCGTTCGGAAAATCTATCTGCAATTCGTAAACCGTCGAACCATCCTGCCATTGAACGTCAACCCACTCTGGCCGACCTTGGCTATCATGTAAGACTTGGGCGCCAAGTATTCGATCCGCGTGGACCGATGTCGAGGGATGCGTACTGACCACCCACTCTCCGTAAATCTTGTCCTTTTTGTGCGGCACGAATCATTCTCCCTGTTTCCTGCCGCACGATAGTCCCGCCTCTGACGGCGGTAAATCGAGGCGCTGCGTCGGACTAGTTTCGCCGCATGGCGCTTATCACCCTGCCTTCCCAAGACTTTGAAAAGCTGACGGTCGAACTGGATCAGAACTTTCAGGTCAATCGCTCGGAGTGGACGGGACGCCGACGCATTACCGGGATGCCGGGTCTGCAGAAATGGTATGTTTCCGCCAGTATCCCTGCACTGACCACCGAGATGGAAGAACGGCCTTGGCGTGCGTTCTTTGCCGCCGCTCGTGGCCCGGTCAACAGTTTTGCCATTCAGGTCGCCTGTAGCCAGCGCACCGGATCAAATCCGACTGTAAGAGCGGGCGCAACGGCGGGTAACACCCTACCCGTTGCGGGCATGCCTGCATCGGCGACCGTTTTGCAGGCTGGTCAATACCTGACCGCAATTCTGCCGTCTGGACGTTGGCGGCTGCTGCTCCTGACTGCCGACCTGACTTCCAACAGTTCCGGATTGGGCACTGCATCATTCGAGCCAGCGTTGACCGAAATTCCCGCGACCGGTTCGAGCGTCGAAACCATAGACCCGTTCATCGTGTGCAGCCTGCTCGAAGGGCGGCAGGGATGGACTGTCGATAACGGCGTTACCGCGATCACCATAGCTGCCGAGGAAGCGCTATGAGCCGTCCTGACGCAACCGCATCGGCGGCTCTGGATCAGGACTTTATCCGCCCCGGCTTCTTCGTGTTCCTCGACATCGTTGGCGATCCTGTCCGCTGTACCACATTGGGCGTCGATATCACCATCACCGGTAGCGGCATTGCCGAGATAGACGGTTTCCTGTTCGCAGGCATATCCAGCGATTTCGTGGACATCAGCCCGGTTCGCATGAAGGAAGGTGGATCGGAACAGGTCACCGCTAAGCTGTCCGGACTGCGCGACATCGACAACGACACACTCAACACGCTCGGCAATTCCGCGAACTGGCAAGGTCGTGAGGCGCTGCTGTGGCGCATGATCCGCGACGGCAACGGTACGCAGCAAGGCGCGATCCAGCATTACTACACTGGCACGATGACATCGGTGCGCATCTCTGGCGATCCCGCTGGCCAGACTATCGAAGTCGCGATTGAAAGCTATCTAGCGGCTTTGGCGGCACCGTCGAACAGGACATATCTCGATCAGGAAAAGTACGACAGCGGCGATCTATCCGCGCGCGCAGCCATTGCCATTGCAAACGGCAATTCGGCTAACCCGCTGACATCGAATACCGCGACGCCGGGAATGATCCCCAACCTTCGCGGGATCAACGGCTTCACATTCGGCGGGCTGCTCAAATGATAGAGCGCATCTCCACATGGGAGCAGGCGCTGGCCGATTATCTGGCGTCCGTTGCTGACGCAGAATTTACGTGGGGCGAATTAGACTGCGCCCTTTTTGCCGCAAATGCCGTGCTTGCCATGACCGGCCACGACATCGCCGCGCCATTCCGTGGCAAATACTCCACCGCAGCCGGGTCGGCGCGCGCACTGAAACGCTACGGCGCTGGCACCTTAGAAGCGACATTCGACACACTGCTGCCTGTTAAACCCATTGGATACGCACGGCGCGGCGATGTCGTTATGCATGACGGCGGCGTTGGTGTCTGTGTCGGTTCCCATGCTCTGTTCGTCGGGCGCGAAGGTGAGCGCGAAGGTTTGGTCCGTGTCCCTCGTGCCGAATGGGTGCGCGCTTGGGGTGTCGGCGAATGAAGATTATTCGCACAGTTCTGCCGATTGCGCTGACAATCGGTGGGTTTATTATTGCTGGCCCCGCAGGCGCCGCACTAGGTTCTGCCCTTGGCACGCTTGGCTCATCCTTGCTGGCCAAGAAACCCAAGGCGCCATCCACATCCCCCGCCACCGCCGACCGCCTCAATGCCAATCTTGACCCCAAGACGCCGCGCAAGTTCGTTCTCGGCACGACCGCGCTTGCAACAGACATCCGTGATCAGGAATATCAGGACGGGCAGGAGTTTCTCCACCGCTTTCTGGTCGTCGCCAGTCACAAGGTCCAATCGATCGATGAGATATGGTTCGATGACAAGTTGGCATGGTCGGATGCTGGTGGATTCACGGCGGACTATCTGGGATATCTCGGCGTGGAGTGCTACGTTGAAGGTAACGCATCGAACGCCAAGAACATCGGCCCGCGCATGGGAACGTCGCGGCGCTTCACCGGGCTTGCGTGGGTCTATCTCCGCTACAAGCTAACCGGTAATAGCAAGAAGGCCGAAAGCCCGTTCGCGCAGTCCATCCCGACCCGTGTCACGATCAAGGGCAAGGGCGCATTCGTCTATGACCCGCGCCTTGATAGCACCGTGCCGGGTGGCAGCGGTTCGTGCCGTGCCGACAATCAAGCAACATGGATATGGTCAGACAGCGCATCCAATAACCCCGCGCTGCAAATGCTCTGGTATCTCTTGGGGTGGCGCATCAACGGCAAGCTGGCGGTCGGCAAAGGCATCTCCGCTAAACGCATCGACATGCAGTCGTTCATTACCGCGGCGAATCTGTGCGACGAGTCGGTAACTCTGGCTGCAGGCGGGACACAGCCACGCTACCGGACGGCGGGCATATTCTCGGAATCCGACGCCACATCAACGGTGCTGGATCAATTCAAGGCGTCGATGAATGCCACGCTGGATGATGTTGATGGCAAGCTGCGCCTCACCGTCCTGCATAACGACCTTGGTTCGCCTATCGCCGATTTCACCGAGGACGACATTCTCGGTGCATTCACATGGGATCAGACCGCAGCGCTTGATGAGACGTTCAATGTGGTGCGCGGGACGTTCATCGACCCATCGAACACATCGCTGTTTCAGGCGGTCGATTACCCGGAAGTGCGGATCGATAGCCCTGATGGCATAGAGCGCGTCGAGACGGTAGATTTCGGATTGGTCCAAAACGCACCGCAAGCCCAACGCCTCGCCAAGCAGCGCATCGCCCGGATGCAGTATTCCGGCATGTTCTCGGCGTCATTCTCTCATCGCGCGTGGAAGGTGCAGAAGGGCGATGTGGTCCGGCTGTCGTTCTCCCCGCTCGGCTTTACGAACAAGCTGTTTCGCGTGGTCGATACCGATGTGCAGGTTGATGGCACCGCGCGCATGACGCTACGTGAGGAAAATGCGAATATCTATCTGTGGGATGCTGACGAACGGCCAGCCATCGCGCCCGTCGCGCCGACGACATATGACCCGTATCTGGATCCGGTTTATCAGGATATAGACGCGAACCGGACCAACCCGCGCGGCGAATGGGTAGCGGGGGAGACATACGAGGTCGGCGATCTGGTCACTTATGGCGGTTCGGCATATCGTTCGCTTGAAGCGCATATCTCTGTGTCTGGTAGCCCACCGCCCAATGCGTTCTTTATTCTCTATGCTGAGGGTGGCGCACCGGGTTCTGATGGCGCTCCCGGTGCACCCGGCGCTGATGGGGTAACGACTTACACATGGATAGCCTATGCCGACAGCGCAGATGGTACGGTAAATTTCATAACAAGTTCACCGGGCGGTCGCGCGTATATCGGCATTGCGGCAAACAAGACGACATCGACCGAATCCACGAACCCTGCGGATTACCAGTGGTCAGCCTATCGCGGTCCAGCGAATTTCGGGCTGGTCAATTTCAATAGTAACTCGATCGTAGGGCCAAACTTTGCGCAGAAAATAGCGGGCAGTGCGTCGCCAGCGTGGGGTGAAGCGTCCGTCTATTCGAGCGAGAATTTTAGAGGTGCCGCACAAACGAGCTTTACCTTCGTCACGGGGCAAGAGGCGATGGCGGGCCTCAATACCGACCCGACGACGACAGCCAGTTACACCGATATTGATTTCGCGTACCACTATGACCCCAGCGCCGGGGTTATTAACGTTTTTGAGAATGGCTCGTTTATTCAAACGGTCGGGGCATACGTCGCGGGGACGATTTGCCAAGTCGTCTATGACGGAAAAGATGTTAGATATTTATACGGGGCAAGCCTTGCGCGCATAGTCGGGGCATCCCCTGATTTGCGGCTCTATTTCGACAGCGCAATCGCGCTGATTGGCGGACGCATTGAAAATATAACCTTTGCGGCGGCGGGCAAGGCTGGCGATGATGGCAGCAACGGAACTGACGGCGATCCCGGCGCAACGGGCGACACCGTCATCGCCATCTACCGCCGCCAAGGGTCGGCACCGGCCACGCCCACGGGCAACCTCACGCCCTCGGGATGGTCGACCAGCAAGCCTGCTGAAGACGGTACACCGCTATGGCGAAGCGATGGCCGGATACTGAGCGCCGATGGCGTGACGCTGATAGGCGCATGGTCGGCTCCTTCCATATTCGAGGCGCAAGCGATCAATCTGGCCGCGACCACCATCGTGATCGACAGCCAGAACGATACTTTCGGCCCGATCATTCGCGCGCTCGACCCGTCGCAGGCCATTGCCGTCACGGCGCGCATACGGGTTGCGCTATCTGTCGGGCCGCGCACGCAATCGATCACGACCGAATTCAGGCTTGTCGGTGCGGGAAGCTGGACGACGCTGGCGAGCAATTCCGAAACAGATGCCAGCTTCGTGGCGGTTGGTGCGGTCGGCACCATCACCAATTCAACCGGCGTGTCGCAGACATACGAGATCCGGGCGACCACGGTGATGTCTTCGCCCAACGGCGACGTTCAGCTGGAAAGGAGTTATTTCCGGGCATGAGTGACGAACCCTTCAACGCCGTGATCGAGAAGGCCAGCGGGGCTGTGTTCTTCGTGCATGATGCGTCGGACTATGCGGACGATGGCTATGCCGTCTTGCCCGCTCCAGACGACTTCATGCGCCAGCGTTATGCCTGGGACGGAACGCAACTGGTTTCCGATATCGCACTGGCCAAGGCGGCGGCGCTGGATAGCATTTCTGCTCGGTTCTATGCCGTGCTCGGACAGGGTTGCACCTCGCCGAAGGGCTGGGTCGATTGCGACGACAAAGCGCAGGCGCGCATCACGTCGGCGGTCAGCCTCATGCGCGAACTGACGACGCTGGGCCAAGCGCCGCCAACACTTAGCTGGACGATGTTCGAAAAGTCGCCCGAGCCTCACACATTGGCCGATCTAGTGCAACTTGGCATCGCCATCGGCATGCGGACGCAAACGCTGTTCGGGGTGAAGCAGGAGATGGAAGCGGCGGTCGAAGCGGCAACGTCGATCGAGGATCTGAACGCCATCAATATCGAAGGAGGTTGGCCAGAATGAAATGGATCATCGTCGCAGCCTTCGCGCTGGCATCCTGCAACAACAACGGCCCCGGCGCGGACGGCTATCGTTTCGAACAAGCCGAATATCGCCGACCGACCGTGCAGATCTCCATCGTCGAGCATCGCAGCCTGTCGGAACTGCAGGGCGCGGCCTCGGCGGCAGGCGCGGACGTGTCAGAAGGCCGGTCGCTCCGCGCGTTCGGCGTGATCAGCGGCGACCGGGCATCCTGCACGATCCACGTCGTTGCGCCCGATGTGGACTATCAGCCCGAATGGCTGGGGCATGAGGTCGCGCACTGCCTATATGGCCGGTGGCATTCGTGACGGCGGTAAATCATGCGAAGTCAGGGAATTAGGGTGATGGGTATGATATCCCACTCATCCCCTCAGTTGATCTTCTGCGGCTTCGGGATGGCGCGCGATGAGTGAAGATCATTCCATGACTTTGGCAGTGGGACGAATGGAAGGCCAACTTCGCGAAGTAGTTCACACAGTCAATAATCTGGCGCAAAAGTTCGAGGACTTGATGCGGTCCGTGGATAAATCGGCGCACCTTCCCACGCTTGTCGCTGAAAACAAGGCAGAACTCGCGGCTCTCGATGCGCGTGTGAAAATCCTTGAAGCGTCTGAAAACCGGCGCGTCGGTGCATTCGGTCTTGGTGGCTGGATCATGAAAACCCTGCCTTATCTTGCTTCGATTGGCATGGGTGGGCTGATCGTGAAATTGATCGGGGGATGAGATGACCATCGACAAACTCATTGACGATGTCATTGGTCGCGAAGGTGGCTACAGCAATCACCCCGCCGATAAGGGCGGACCCACTCGCTGGGGTGTGACGGAGCAGGTTGCCCGCGCCTATGCCTACAAAGGCGACATGAAAGCATTCCCGCGCGAAACGGCGGTTGCCATCTACAAGCGCCGCTATTGGACTGATGTCCGCTTCGATCAGGTCGCCACCGTGTTCCCAAGGGTCGCGGAAGAAATGTTCGACACGGGCATCAATATGGGTCCAGCGGTTGCCGCGAAATTCCTGCAGCGCGCGCTCAATCTTCTCAATCTCGGCGCGACAACTTATCCCGACATGACCGTGGATGGCCTGATCGGGGCAATGACGATTGCGGGCCTAAAGGCGTTCAAGGATAAGCGCGGCGTGGCGGGCGAGGTTGTCTTGCTTAAGGCGCTGGATGGCTTTCAGGTTGGTCGCTATGCCGACATCACCGAAGCGCGGCCTGCCAATGAAGCGTTCTTCTATGGCTGGCTGGCCAATCGCGTCGGGTCTCTGGCATGAGCCATGACGAACTCGACGCAGCCGTGCGGCGGGTTATCGCGCGCCCATCGAAAGAACTCAACCCCGACGCCTTTCGCAACTGGCTGGCGTTCTTCCTGATTTCGGCGTTCGTGACCGTCTTGCCGTTGCTGTTCTTCAAGTCGATCCCTGCGGAAAATAAAGACATCATTACGTACATTGTCGGCCAGCTTTCAGGCATGGCGACGATGGCGCTGGGTTTCTACTTCACCACCAAGGCAGGCGCCGATGCTCTTGACGCCAAGCGGGCCGAGACGACGAGTAAGGCGTTTGAAGCCATCACCGCATCAGCCAACGCTATGCCGATTGATCCCGTCAAGGCGGAGATCGTCAATGCGCCTGATAATCCCGTTCCGATAACGGAGGAAAAGGCGTGACTGCCCTTCTGCTCATCCGCAGATTCTGGTGGACGATCCCTATCGCCTTGCTGTTCGCATTATGGATGCGCGCCGACAACCTCCGCGCCCACTACAAAAAGTCCTGGCAAGCCGTCACGACAGAATACGCCGTCTTTCGCACCGTCATAATCGACAAGACCGCCGAAGCGATGGCCAAAGACCGCGCCAATGTGCGCCGCGTGGCCGGAGAGCAAAACGCCATCAACGAAAGGAAGGCCCGTGACATTGAAACTCGTCTCGGCAGCACTGCTGCTCGCTACAACCGCCTGCGCGACAAAGCCAATAAGGGTGGTTTCGGAGACCCGGCAGTGCCCGTCCTACCCGACGCCACCTGCAAAGCTTATGTCGGCGCCGACTGTGACGGAGTTCTTGCCAAACTAAAGGCGGCGGAAGATCAGACTGCCCAACTTATCGAATTACAGGATTGGGTCTCGGAGCAGGCGGCGGTCAATGTGACGGGTGAGCAGTAGCCGTCATTCCTGCGGCCCCAACGTAATCCGCTCCACCATAACGACCCCGCGCAGATACTCCGCAACCCGCTTCAAATCCGCGCCGGTCAAGCCGTTCTCATCGACCTGATCGTCATCGTTCCAGCTATCGGCAAAAGCGCGGAAACGGGCTTTTAGGGAATCGTCCATGTTCTATCTCCTGCGCATAGCTTAACACATCCCCGCGACGTGTTAAGGAGAAGGCTCAATCATCGGTGGCAGGCTGGTAATCGTAATGTCGGGGAGCTCCAAAGCCTCTGCGTCCTTGGGAGGTGTGTAGCGCGAACCTTCATCGCACCAGCCAATAAAGAACGAATATTTTATCGAATCGAGGGCCTCGTCCATAACATCCTGGGGGATGAACGTAGGACGAGGCAATCGACTATGATATTGCCGTTCATCGCATGAATCCCAACGTCCTTCTGGACCTGCCGCGCAGAATCTGCCTGCCGGTTTCTTGCGTGCTTCAATCGCATATCGGCCAAGCCTGATAGCGATTTCTCCGGAATGCCTTGGGCTAACATCAAAGCCCCAAACCTGTCGCGATAGTCCATTTTCAGCCGCGCGACGTACTTCGATCTTCATCATTCCGCGTCCTTGGTGGTGAGGGCTGCATCTTTGTAGCATTCCCATGCGCGTCGCACTTCCCTTGGATTCGGGTCTGGTGCGCGTGAGCCTTCTATAAATCGGTAACCTGCCATAAAGCCAGCCCGGTAGATGCCTTCCGCATCTCTCAGCCTATCCGCCTCTGTGTCGGGGGTGGGCATAAACTTCGGCTTCCCCGCATGTTTCGCCCGCGTCCGTTCGATCTTTGCCCAGCACTCGACCATTTTGGTTTTGGCAGCGGTCATCATGTCAATGTCATGCGCCGTTGCCAGCGCGGCCAACGTGTTCATCACGTCGCCAATCTCGCCAGCAACCTCGCCTTTTGGGTGGCTGAAAACCCAATCGACAATCTGATGCGCCTCCGATGCCGTGCATCCAGCGGCATGCGCAAGTTCGTTCGACTCTTCCAGAAAGCGGTGATTGCGCTCGGTCTTGTCGTCCGCGATTTCTTGCCCGAACGTTTCGGCAAGCCAGTTATTTACATCGGCCTGATAGTCTGTGTCGGGGGTGGTGTGGGATTGGAGGGTGGCGCACGTCTGATCGATCAATGGGCCATAAATGCTGGAACTCATGCGCTTCAACGTAAGTAGCCGTTTAACCAGTTCTGGCGGTGAGGATGACCGCGCCATTTCCATAGCAGTCCTGTAGCCCTCCTTGCGCGCCTCGTGCAGTTCAAAGATATTGTATAACGGATCCAGTGCTTCACTCTCCCCCTTAGCCAGCGCGTCAGGTTGGGGTGGGTGGGCTGGTGCTGCATGGAGAAGCGCTTTCCATGTGTCGCGCATTTGCTGGTCGTCCGCTTCATCGCAACAGGTTGCGTCAAGCATAGCATGCGTCAAATCGACCGGCACAAGTTTCCAGTCAGTCATGCGTCTTGCTCCGGGGTTTTGAGGGATGGCGGGACGACGAACATGGTTAGAGCCTGCAACACGGCCTCGCGCTCGGCACGTATATCTTCGCGGCCATCTGTCGATACCACCAAAGCGCCAGCCGCCTTTGCCAAAGCATAAGCGGCGTTCCAAGCCACCGGCTCAACCGCCTGTGTGGTGAGGGATGCGGCTTCACGAAGGTAGCCAAGCAAATTGCCAGATCGATCAATCTGCTCATCACAGGCTTTTGCAACGCCTACCGGATTATTGCGGTATGCTTCGACCAGACGGGTCAGCAACTTCGCCTCGACCGTCGATGCGGGTGCGTTGGTCATGGGGTGGTTCCTTTCGTTTTCGCAGACAGCAACCAGACACCCAGCGCCACACATGCGCCGATGTCTGATGCGTCGCCGGGTGTCCAATCGCGCCAGGCAGTAATGCCGACGCCGATAGCCAGCCAATATGCTGCCCAGCCAAGTGCTATGGATGCAATCAGTTCACGCATCATCGCCTCCGGGGATAAGGTTGAGGATAGACTCAGCGATGACCAGATCCACGATCCCCGCGCTATCTTGGGTCATGATTGGTCTCTGGTGGCGGGTTTGCGATTGGCGGCACGATTGCGCGCTTCATGCTCAAGGTGGATAAGCCGCGCGCTCCATGCCGACGCCGCCGACTTGACCGCTTTACCGAAGCCCCAAGCCCAGCCATTCTGACGCTGCATCGACTGCTCCCTATGCTTGTTAAGTTCGCGCTGGCCTAACTTTCTGGCATTGGGCGTCAGGTCGAATTTACTCAGATTATTAACTGCCCACGCTAGATATTTGGGATTGAAGGAAGCGATCTCAGAGATAAGCATGCCTTTGTATTTCCCAAACGGCAGCGGGTCATTCCAATCGTACTGCATCACACATCCTTCGCAATTGGCAGGGTCCGACGATGTTTCCGCTTTGGTGGCGATCCGTCGTCAACCGGCTTCCTCGCCAGCGTCCCGGCGAAGTTCGTTCCAACGCCCTTGGTCTGGCGAACGTAAGGCACTTTCTTGCCGTCCTTCATCATCCAGAAGCGGCCACCCTCAATGAATATCTCCATTGCTCAACCTCCCGTGTGTTGACTGATATTCTACCATGCCTTCCAGTAGCGTCACATCGGGCAGCGGGACACGAATAGGCTGATCGAAACGCTGATAGCGGCCTTCCTGATCAACATAGCCGGGAAGAAGATTGCCCACTTCATCGAAGTCGCTTTGCGCGAATTTACGGTTGGACATCGTTCGGCTCCTTCGCAATTGGCAGGGTGTCGTTTAGGTGGTCGGCGCGAAGGGCGAGTTGCTCTTCCGGGCTATCTATCGTCATAGTGGCCCCGCAATGCTTCGGCCAACCGTGCTTCATTGCGAAGGACGCCGAAACCTGCTCGGTGTATCCACATGTCCGGCACCACACCTGACCGCGTGTCAGGCTTGGGTGCGCTGTGGCCAAGGTGTCGTGTAGCCCCTCCACTCGCGCTATCAATGAGGTCAGGTTATCCATTGTCTTGGTTCCTTAGATATTGGGCGACGGCGAGGATGTCGGTCACGGTCAACGACGCCGACTTGTCACCGCCAAATTGCAGGCCATGTATCTCATCGCCAGCGTGGCGCATTGTTGACCACTGTTCGCAAAACTGGATCAGCCGGCATGCAGCTTCCCGCGCCGCTATCTGGGGGATGTCGGAGGTCATGACGGGGTGCCTAGCGCGGCTTCTGCGATAAGAAGCGCCTCAACGAAATTCTCGTTCAATTCGCGAACTTCATATCCGTCGTAGTTTGCAAGGTTTAACTCTCCCGGCAGATCGTAAATCTTCTGCAAAGCCTCCCGTAGCCGCTCGATATCCTTAGTCAGAATTGCATTGGCCTCGCGTTCACTATCCAGTGTCGTGATGGCCTCTTGGTATTTTCGGCCCTGCTCGGTATAGGTTGCTTGTATCGCCTCCATTGAAGCACATAGGGCGCGATAGGCGCTGTTCTGTCGGCGCAGGCCTTCCATCGTTTCAGGAACCGTTGCGGTTGATGCTGCCATCACAAATCCCCTTGCTTGTTGGTTGGGAGGCGATGGGAGGCGCGCACCCGTGCTTGCAGTTTTCGTCCTGCATCAAAGGCTTCATTGTAGTTCTTCGGCGTTGGCGATCTAGCGGCCCAAACAAGGTCGATTACGCTGGCTAATGTCGCCCCAGCTTCTCGCTCAGCCTTTTTCCGGCTGCTCAGCCATTTGTCTTTCAGAATGTCCAAAGTACCGACAACATCACCTATGGCGCACCGCCAAACAGCCTGAGCCTCGCGCTCTGCTTCCCTGCGATCTACTGTGTCACCCATGAGCGAACATCCTTTCGTGATTGGTCAGGAGGGGGTGGGTCATCACATGTCACCAGGCGCAGTGAGTGAACGCGCGACCCAAACACAGAACGCCAGCGTAGGCAGGACGGCAAACCCGCATAGGTAGCCGATTAGAAAATCGTGGCTCATGCTGCTAACTCCGTAGGACAATGGAAACCGCATCCGCCAAAGTCAGCGGAACGAACGACAGTTGAGTGGTCGGCGGGTATGTCGCTGGGGTAGCAACGGATGTTACGAACCTTGCCGTCCTCGCCCTTCTCGCGGCCAATGATGACGATCTTCGCGCCAAACTTCCGGCACTGCGCATCACGACGCCAGAACACGACCGGGAACCACTTACGGATAAGAGCCCAATAGAACGGGCTGGACGACTTCACGCAACCGGGGCAGTTGCCATTGGGCATCCCAATCTCATAGACCCATGGGCGCTTTATGCCGTGTTGAGCCAGTATCGCATGAGTGCCCTTCTTCTTAAGACCGATCTCAATCAAAGGCGACCGTTGGCGAAGGTTTGGATGCTCGACCAGCATCCGGTCGAAGCGCTTGGCGTCCAACTTGTCAGCAGTATAGCCCCATAGATGCGTATCGCTTGGCAGTTGGAAATTGAGGCGGGGAACAATCTTCATTTCGCCAGTGCAGGGCGCGCCGTTTATGCCTGACAGATAGCGGCGCTTCTCAAACACCTCGTCAATGGTGGCATATTGAGTAGAGCGAAGGCGGACGATCTCTTTGCCTAGCCACTGCTCGACATCGTTGATAAAACGGTGGCTATCTTCGTGGACGCTTTCGCCTAAGTCGCAGTGGGCAAGGATGATGTTAGGATCATCCATCAACGCCATGTGTGCCATGACTACGCTGTTCACGCCATCCACCCATGCAATTGTGCGTTTGCTGGTTAGATTGTCGAATAGGTCGGACTGCTGGACGGATAGCCCGCGCGTCGCTAAATCTGTGTCACCCATCATCGCACTCCCATGCGTTCGTTGGTCAGGACCGGGCGACGCTTGCAGGCGTTACTCGGTCCGTCATTAAGACAGTGATCCAAGGTCGAGCCTTGAACCTGTCCCGTGATTCTATCGTGAACAACCGCCTGTGTGTGCGGCGTGTTGAAGCGCGATAACGACCGGAAATCAGCCAGTGATGCTAGGGGAACCGCCTTCGGGAGGCAGGGGCCGGAGGTTCGAATCCTCTTTCCCCGACCACTTATTTGCTTCGAAAGATGCATGACCCCTGCGCCGCATGGCGCGGGGGTTTTTGCTGGTGGTCAGGTTATGATTTCAACGCTTCGTGGACCAACCGAAACCGGGCACCCATCGATCTGGAAATCTACAGAGTGCGCACTGCGATTGAGGCAGACGAACGGGCCATCGGGAAGCAGCTTGAATGCCAGCATATCGCCCTGAGCAGCCTCCCAGTCCCGGACGGTCATCCGGTCGCCATCTGGGCGTAGCCAGGCGATATCATTGTCCTTCAATACATGCGTATTGCGTAATGCCGGAGAAGCGGCACGAACCGCAGCCAGAATGACGCTGTGCGCTTCGATCTCGCGGTCACGGCCTTCCCAGTCGATCCATGTAATCTCGTTGTCCTGCGCATAGGCGTTGTTATTGCCCTGTTGCGTGCGGCAAAATTCGTCCCCCGCCGTGAGCATGATCGTGCCGCGCGAAATAAAAAGGGTCGACAGAAGCGCCTTGATGTCTCGACGCCGCGCCGCGTTGACATCGGGATATTCGCTCCGGCCTTCGACCCCATTATTCCAACTTAGGTTTTCGCCGTGCCCGTCACGGTTATCTTCTCCATTGGCGTGATTGTGCCGCTGTTCATAGGCAGTCAGGTCGGCAAGGCTGAACCCGTCATGGGCGGCAAGAAAGTTGACGGTGCGTGTATCCTTGTTCGGAAAAACATCGGTCGATCCAGCGATCCGAGTCGCAAGCCCGCCCAACATATGTTGATCGCCGCGCCAGAACCGCCGTAGGTCGTCACGGTATCGGTCGTTCCATTCCAGCCAATTTTCGCCGAAGCAGCCAAGTTGATAGCCACCCGGACCAATGTCCCACGGCTCGGCAATCATGATGCGATCGGCGAGGATCGGATCAGCCGCAATTTCCTGCAAAAGCGGTGCCGCCGGGTCGAATCCATCCGGTAATCGCCCCAATGCAGGGGCAAGGTCGAAGCGGAATCCGTCGATGCCTGCATAGCGAACGAAATACCGCATCGAATCGCAGATCAGGCGGCGGCTGACAGGATGATTGCAGTCGATGGCATTACCTGTGCCAGTATCGTTGATGAGCGCGCCATCGTCCGCATGGCGAAAATAGCTGCGCGCATCCAAACCACGCAACGACAGCGTTGGCCCCAGTACGTCACTCTCCCCGTCATGGTTATAGACCATATCCATGATGACGCCGATGCCAACATCGTGCAGCGCTCTGGTGACCGCACGCAGATCGTCCATGCCGCCCGGCGCCAGACGCGGATCGAGCGCGAAATAGCTCACCGGGTTATATCCCCACGCATTGGTGACGCCCAATGGCGGGAGATGCCGTTCGTCTATCCATGCGTTGATAGGCATAAGTTCGACAGCGCCCACATGCAGGCGCTGTAGATGCGCGATGACCGCGGGGTGCATCAGCGCCCGCAACGTCCCGCGCTGATCGGCAGGAATGTCCGGGTTCAGCATAGTGAAAGCCCGCACCTGCAATTCATAAATCAGTCCGCCGTGCGCAAATTCTGGAGCTTTGGCCAGGACGACGGGCGGCGCTGTTTCAACGATCCCTTTAGGCATCAATGGCGCGGTATCCCCGCTCACCCCCTTCCTTTCCGCAAGCATCGGGTGATAGGCAAATGGCCGGTCGATCCGCGTGGCATAGGGATCGAGCAGCAGCTTGTCCGGATCGAACCACAGCCCTGCATCCGGATCGTGCGGACCGTCTGCACGCAGTCCGTAATGCGTCCCCGCTCCCACTCCTGGCGTGAACAAGGAGAACACCCGGCCATGGCGCGCCATTGGAAGACGCGCAATTTCGCGATCTTGATCGAAAAGGCATAGAGACAGTGTATCGGCGGACGACCAGACCGAAAAACGGGTTCCGCCCTCCTCGACCTGCGGGCCTAAAGCAGGGAGGTCCGCTGGCGTCACGGCATCAACGATTTGTACAAGGCAGCGTACCGCGCAGCGCTTTTATTCCACGAGAAGTCTGCCGCCATGCCAGCGCGCTGCATCGATGCCCAGCTTGGCTTGTCGGCGTATAGAATCACAGCGCGTTCTATTGCGCGTTTCAAGCCTACAGGACCGGGCGGTGCGAACTGTATCCCGGTCGCCACCCCTGCGCCCAACGCCGCCTCATTGGCGTCGATCACGGTATCGGCCAGCCCACCGACACGCGCGACAACAGGAACGCAGCCATAGCGCAGCGCATATAGCTGGGTCAGTCCGCACGGTTCGAAACGCGAAGGAATGAGGATCGCATCGCCGCCTGCCTGCATCACATGCGATAGCGGTTCGTCATAGCCGATGTGGACGCCAACGCGCCCACGATAGCGTTCCGCCGCCGCCAGAAAGGCGCCCTCAAGCGGATGATCGCCCGATCCCAGCACAGCCAGCTTACCGCCCAATGCCACCAGATGATCCAGCGCATCGACGAGCATGTCCATGCCCTTTTGCCATGTCAGGCGACTGACGACGATGAACAGCGGGCTGTCATCCTTATCCAGCCCGAAACTGCGTTCGATATGCCGTCGATTGGCGGAACGACCGGAAAGGGCGCGGCTGGAAAAGGACTTAACCAACAGCGGATCGGTCGCAGGGGTCCATGCAGCGGTGTCGATCCCGTTCAATATGCCGTGCAGCCGGTCACCCCGCCCCACCAGCAGACCGTCCAGACCCATGCCGTCAGCGGTCGACCGGATTTCCTGCGCATAAGTGGGGCTGACGGTTGTGATCGCATCGGCAGAAACCAGCCCGGCTTTCAGGAACCCGGTGCCGCCATAATATTCGACACCATCCATTCCCCAAGCTTCCGGGAGCAGGCCCAGTGCGTCGAATATCGCAGCATCGAATCGCCCCTGAAACGCCAGGTTGTGGATCGTGACGACCTTCGGCACGGCATGGGCAGCCCCGAAGCGCATATACGCCAGCGTCATCGCGGCCTGCCAGTCGTGCGCGTGAACGACATCAGGGAGCCAGCCTTTCAGCAAGCCCGCAGCGATGTCCGCCCCCGCGCGGGATAAGGCCGCAAAGCGCCGCCAGTTATCCGGCCAGCCATTGCCCGCCATATCGTCATAGGGTCCACCGGCGCGACCGAAAAAAGGCGGGCAATCCAGAACGATGAGGTCCAGATCTCCCACCTTGGCTGAGATGAGCGTTGCGGACTCACCGAACAGCGAGTCATAGTGATGCAGCTTCTTGCCTTTGCCAATCCTTGCCATCACAGATGGATAACCGGGGATCAGTGTGCGCGTTGCCACGTCTTCCTTCGCCAATGCCAGGGGCAACGCCCCGACGACATCGGCGAGGCCACCCGTTTTGATGAGCGGGAATATCTCGGACGCGACGGATAACAGTTTCATGCGGTCAGGCTATCGGGCAATCGGTCGATCATCGTCTGCGTTATCAGGCACACGCCCTTGTCCGTACGGCGGAACCACTTCGCATCATGGTCGGGATGCTCACCGACAATCAGTTTAGGAGGAATGCGGACACCCGAATCAAGTACGCATTTGTGCAATCGTGCGCCACGGCCGATTTCGCAATTGGGCAAGATGATGCTCTCCGTAACTGACGAAAAACTATGCGTCCTCACTCCGCTGAACAACAGGCTGCGGTGGAGCGACGATCCCGAAACGATGCATCCTCCCGCGATCAGGGAAGAGGTGGCGGAACCGCGTCGCCCATCTTCGTCATGCACGAATTTGGCCGGGGCTGTCACCTCTGCATGGGTCCATAATGGCCAGTGTGTGTCGTAGATGTCCAAGGGAGGAACGACGTCGGTAAGGTCAATGTTCGCCTGCCAATAGGCGTCGATGGTTCCCACATCACGCCAATAGGCTTCCGTTTCGCTTTCGGCGCGGACGCAACTGTTAGCGAACCGATGCGCGACAGCTTTGCCGTGCTTCACCATATAGGGGATGATATCCCCACCGAAATCGCGCGAGCTGTCGGGTGTCGCCGCGTCTCGACGCAATTGCTCAGCCAATATCTTGGTCCGAAAAACATAGATGCCCATGGATGCCAAAGCCCGATCCGGTTGGCCCGGTATGCTGGGCGGGTCGGCTGGCTTTTCGACGAAATCGATGATTGTGTCGTGCCCATCGACGTGCATCACCCCGAAGCCGAAAGCTTCCATCCGCGGCACTTCCAAACACCCAACGGTCACATCCGCTCCGCTGTCGACATGCTGCTGCAACATCAACTCATAGTCCATCTTGTAGATATGATCGCCTGCCAGCAGGACCATATATTCCGGCGCATAGGCTTCGATGATGTCGAGGTTCTGAAACACAGCGTCGGCGGTGCCTTCATACCACTGATGTTCGGACACGCGCTGACTGGCGGGGAGAATATCGAAACTCTCATTGCGCTCGGTGCGGAAGAAATTCCACCCGCGCTGGAGATGCCGGATCAGCGAGTGCGCCTTATACTGAGTGGCCACGCCGATCCGCCGAATGCCACTGTTAAGGGCGTTGGATAGGGCGAAATCGATGATCCGAACCTTGCCGCCGAAATGCACGGCGGGCTTCGCGCGAATATCGGTCAGTTCACCCAGCCGACTGCCGCGCCCCCCCGCCAGCACATAGGCCATGGCATCGCGGGAAATCGGCTGATGTCTCCTCTGCATGGGTCTCTCCTGTATTCTCTATTGTTCGTCGTCCGGTTCAAGCATGAGGGTAGCAAGCGGCGGGATAGTGATATGCGCCCATCCATCGTCGGCCGCTTCGACAACGCCGCCATTCCCTGCGCCGCTGCCACCATAATCAGATGCGTCTGTGTTCAGTATCTCCCGCCAGCGCCCGCCATGGGGCAAGCGCATGCCATAACCATGGCGGAGCAATGGCGTGAAATGACTGATGACTACGACAGGTCTGTCCCCCGGCGCGCGGCGCGTCCATGCGAAGACCGAATCCTCCGCGGCGTTCACCAGCAACCATTCGAAACCTTCGCCCTCACAATCGCGGGCGTGGAGGGCTGGCTTCTTCCGGTACAGCCGGTTGATGTCGCGAACGACCGATTGCACGCCCCGATGCGGTGCCTGATGAAGCAGATGCCAGTCCAGCGCGCGCTCCTCGGTCCATTCGGCGCGCTGCGCAAACTCCTGCCCCATGAACAGCAGCTTCTTGCCGGGATAACCCCACATCATTGCGTAATAGGCGCGCAAGGTAGCAAACTTCTGCCAGTCATCGCCAGCCATTTTGGTAAGCAATGAACCTTTACCGTGCACGACTTCGTCGTGGCTGAGCGGCAGAATGTAATTCTCGGCAAAGGCGTACAGCAATCCGAATGTAATGTCGTTATGATGGTGGCACCGATGCACGGCATCGCGCTGCAGATAGCGCAAAGTGTCGTGCATGAACCCCATGTTCCATTTGAATCCGAAGCCAAGGCCACCTTCATGAACGGGATGCGATACCTTGGGCCAACTGGTCGACTCCTCGGCCATCGTCATCGCGCCGGTATCCATGCCGTACAGCGCGCGGTTCATGCCCTGAAGGAAATCGACCGCTTCCCAATTTTCCCGCCCGCCATCGGCATTGGGTATCCACTCGCCGTCCTTGCGCGAATAATCGAGGTACAGCATCGACGCGACCGCATCGACGCGCAGCGCATCGACATGATAGCGCTCCGCCCAGAACAGGGCGTTGTTGGTCAGGAAAGCCGACACCTCCCGCCGCCCGAAATTATAGATCGCGGTGTTCCAATCCGGGTGAAACCCCTTTCGCGGATCGGAATGTTCATACAGCGCGGTGCCGTCAAAATTGGCCAGACCATGTTCGTCGGTAGGGAAGTGCGCGGGCACCCAATCGAGGATCACGCCCATCCCGGCGAGATGCGCTCCGTCCACGAACCTCGCAAAGCCATCGGGATCGCCGAACCGCGCAGAGGGCGCATAGAGCCCAGTGGTCTGATAGCCCCAGCTTGGGTCATAGGGATGTTCGCTGATCGGCATGAATTCGATATGCGTAAAACCCATATCTGCGGCATAAGGAATAAGCCGATCCGCCAAAGCATCCCAACTTAGGAAATTACCGAACTCGTCACGTTGCCATGACCCGGCGTGCACTTCGTATATCGAAATCGGCTGACGGCGCGCATCGGCTTTTTTCCAGTGCGCGCGATGCGCAGTATCGGCCCAGGCATGTGTAGATGGTTCGGCGATGACGGATGCCGTCGCCGGACGGAGTTCCGAGCGGAAGGCGAAAGGGTCCGCTTTCAACGGAAGCACGACGCCAATGCCACTGATGATCTCATATTTATAGGCATGGCCCGGTCCGACATTAGGGACGAAGATTTCCCAAATCCCACTATCGGCGCGCAGGCGCATCGCGTGGCGGCGACCGTCCCATTGATTGAAGTCGCCCACAACGGATACGCGCCGTGCATTTGGTGCCCAGACCGCGAAGTGCGTGCCGACGGCGCCTTCATGGTCGATTAGGTGAGCACCCAGCTTGTCGAACAGCCGCAGATGCGATCCTTCGGCAATGTAGTAATCGTCCATCGGCCCCAGCACGGGGCCAAAGCTGTAAGGATCGATCACCGTGTAAGTCGTGCCATTGGCATAAGTCGCATTGTAACGCAGGGGTTGGCGCTTACGGATTGCAACCTTGCCTTCGAAGATACCGGCATCGTGAATGCAGGATAGCGCACCGACCGCCTTTCCTTCCAGTGTCGAAGCCGACACACCGACCGCATCCGGCAGGAAGCAGCGCGCCAAAAATCCCTTGTCGGCGGCGTGCACGCCCAAAACGGCAAAGGGGTCGTCCTCCCGCCCCGTAACGAGCGCTCCAATCCGGTCCGACGTCAACACTCAGCGATCACGGCAGCACCTTCCAGATGTCCCTCGCATATTCACGGATAGTGCGGTCCGACGAAAACCACCCCATCCGCGCGACATTATATATGGCCTTAGACGCCCAGCCAGCCTTGTCGTTCCACAAAGCATCTGCCTTTCGTTGCGCCGAGGCATAACTGTCGAAATCTGCGGCAACCATGAACCAGTCATGATCGTAAATGCCACCGATCAGATCCGCATAGCGGTTCGGATCGCCGGGCGAGAACACGCCCGATCGGATGGCGTTCAACGCTTGCGACAATTCCGTGCTGCCTTCGATTACGTCGCGCGGGTTATACCCGTTGGCGCGCCGCTCCCCCACTTCCTCGGCCGTCAGACCGAAGATCAAAATGTTGTCCGCCTCGACATGATCGCGCATTTCCACATTGGCACCGTCTAGCGTGCCGATGGTCAGCGCGCCATTTACGGCGAACTTCATGTTGCCGGTGCCGGACGCTTCCATGCCGGCCGTAGAAATCTGTTCGGAAAGGTCCGCAGCGGGGATCATGATTTCCGCCATCGACACATTGTAATTGGGCACGAACTGCACCTTGAGCAGCCCCTGCACCGCCGGATCGTGGTTCACCACACGTGCCACGTCATTCGCCAGTTTTATGATGAGCTTCGCATTGTGGTAACTCGGCGCCGCCTTGCCGCCGAACAGCTTGACCCGCGGCACCCAGTTGCGCTCGGGATGCGACCGGATCTGATCGTAAAGCGAGACTGCTTCGATGATGTTGAGCAACTGCCTCTTATACTCGTGGATGCGCTTGATATGGATATCGAACATGGCCGACGGGTCGATGCGCGCATTGATCCGTTCGCGCAACACCTGCGACAGATGCTGCTTGTTGGCGAGCTTTACCGCAAGGAATTTCTCCTGAAAGCCGCTGTCATGCGCAAAGGCTTCCAGATCGCGCAGCCCTTCTGCATCATCCATGAAACGGTCGCCAATGGCTTCGCGGATCAGGGAAAACAGCCCCGGATTGCATTGCATCAACCAGCGGCGGAACGTGACACCGTTGGTTTTGTTATTGATACGCGTGGGGTAAAGCCGATGGAAGTCGGCGAACACCGTTTGCTTCATCAAATCGGTGTGCAAAGCCGACACGCCATTTATGCTGTGCGATCCGGCAAAAGCCAGATTCCCCATGCGAACCCGACGCTCGCCGCCCTCGTCGATCAGTGAAATCGTGCCGATGGCCTTGTCGTCGAACCCGCCTGCGCGACGTGCTTCAGCGAGCAAGCGGCTATTGACGGCGTAGACGATCTGCATGTGCCGTGGCAGCAGTCGCTCGAACAGCGGGACGGGCCAGCTTTCGAGAGCTTCGGGCAACAGCGTGTGATTGGTATAGCTGAACGTGCGTCGGGTTATGTCCCACGCTTCGTCGAAATCGAGACCGTGAACATCGAGCAGCAGGCGCATCATTTCGGCGACAGACACCGCTGGATGCGTGTCGTTAAGTTGGATCGCCGCCTTGTCCGGCAGGGTTTTTATATCGCCGAAATATTGGATATGCCGACGCACAATGTCTTGCAGCGAGGCGGCGGAGAAGAAATATTCCTGCCGCAAGCGTAGTTCCTGCCCCGCCGGCGAACTGTCCGCAGGATACAGCACGCGAGTCAGCGCTTCGGCCCGGTTGCTTTCCTGCAAGGCACCGACATGATCGCCAGCGTTGAAGCGGTCGAGCAGGATGGGGTCGATCGGTTGCGCCGTCCAAAGCCGCAGAGTGTTGACCCGCTTTCCGCGCCAACCGGCAATCGGCGTGTCGTAGGGCGTGGCGATCACACGCTCGGCCGGTTTCCACACCATTTGATGCGGGCTCGCATCGTCGTTCTCCGCCGGATCGACCAGCCCGCCAAAGCCAACTTCATAGCTGGCTTCGCGCCTTTCAAACTCCCAGGGATTGCCATGCGTAAGCCACGTTTCCGGCAATTCGACTTGCCAGCCATCGGAAATTTCCTGACGGAACATGCCGTTTACATAGCGTATGCCATAGCCATAAGCAGGCACGTCAACTGTCGCCATGCTTTCCATAAAACATGCCGCCAAGCGCCCCAAACCGCCATTGCCAAGCGCGGCATCCGGCTCAAGCTCAGCGATCACATCGATGTCGACGTTCAGCGATGCCAGCGCCTGCTGCATCTCGTCCAGCAATTCCATGTTAGATATAGCGTCGCGCATCAGACGACCGATCAGAAATTCCAGCGAGAGATAATACACTCGCCGCCCCTGCTCCTCATAGGTTTTGTGCGTGGAGGATATCCAGGAGTCGATCACCCTATCGCGGATCGAGAGGATTACGGCGTGGAGCCAGTCATGCGGTTGCGCCGCCGCTGCATCCTTACCCAACCGATAGGTCAGCCGCTCGACGATCTCATGCGCAAGGATTGCCGGATCGGACTGGCGCGGCGCCGGCTTCGGGAGAGCAGGTGCAACGCCCGGATCCTGGGTCGAAAGGTTCATGATAGCGCATTCCCCCTGAGGACAGTTATTACTGTACCCTCTCCCACCTCTTTCCGTGAAGATTGCACAGGAGGGACGTGCGCGCCAAGCGTTTCTTATGCTTTTACGCGCATCAGCCCTTCCTGCGTACAGCTAGCCACCAGCTTTCCCCATCGATCGAAGATCATGCCGCGATTATAGCCCCTCCCGTGACCCGACCAAGGGCTGTCCATCGTGTAGAGCAGCCAGTCGTCCACCGCGACGTCATCATGGAACCAAAGAGCATGGTCGAGGCTGGCGCTCTGCAACGCCGCCGACTGCAACCGCAATCCGTGGGGCATAAGGGCCGTGCCCAATAGCGCCAGATCGGTCGCAAATGCCAGGATTGCGCGATGCATATGTTGATTTGCCAAAACAGGCGCGCGCATCCGGAACCACATGTGAGATATGGGATCGGTCGCCTGGCTCTGGAAAAACGTCGGAACACCGACATAACGAATTTCAAACGGGCTTGGCCGGACCAGAAACCGATATTGCTGTTCAGACAGTTCATCGCGGCGCTGTCGCGCATAGTCTGCCAAGTCGTCTAACGACTCGGGTGGGGCCACATCGGGCATTGAAAGCTGATGCGCAAGCCCTGCTTCAGGCACCTGAAACGATGCTACGAGATTAAGGATGGGCTTTTCTTTCTGAATCGCCACGACCCGGCGATTGGAAAAGGTGCGGCCATCGAAGTCGGCCTCCACGCGAAAGTCGATTGGATAATCCTCATCCCCCGGTCGCATGAAATAAGCATGAAGGGAATGGACCAACTTGTCGCTCGCAATCGTCTTCATTGCTGCCGCCAGCGCTTGGCCTATGACCTGGCCGCCAAAGATACGACCGACGCCGCCCGGTCGCTGGGCACCTCTGAAAAGATTGTCCGATAGCGGCGAAACGTCCAGCAAATGTACCAGACCTGCCACCAATACTTCCGGTGGAATAGGCGTTTTTTCAGTCATCGTTTAACGTATTCCTGCAAAATCAGGCGCGGCTATGGGCTAGCGCGGCATAGATAAGCGTTTTGAGTTCTCGTCGAATGGATATTGCGCTGGAAGGCATCACCTGCGTCATAAACACCGCAATGATGCGTTCAACCGGGTCGACGAAGAAAAAGGTCGAAAGCATCCCACCCCAATAATATTCGCCTGCCGAACCGGGCAGCATCGCCGTTACCGGATTCTGGGTGACGGCGAAGCCGAGACCGAAACCGATCCCCGCATTCTGACTTTCGCTGAACATGGACCGCGAAGCTCCGGCCAGATCGCCACCGCCGGGTAGGTGGTTGGATGTCATCAGCGCGATGGTCTTTGGCGAAAGCAAACGGGCGCCATCCAGTTCGCCTCCCCGTAGCAACATGCGGCAGAAACGATGATAGTCATGCGTCGAGGAAACCAGGCCGCCTCCACCGGAATATGATTTGAGCGGAACGCGCCAACGGCTGCTTTCACCCCGGTCGTACAGAGTGCGGACGCCCTGCCCGTCAATTTGCCATGCGTCCGCCAGGCGCGGCTGATGGTCTTGAGGGACTTCAAAGAAAGTGCTGTCCATACGGAGTGGCGCAAAGATGCAGCTAGCGAAAAACTCCGCAAGCGAAAGACCGGACAGCCGTTCGATGATTATTCCCAGAACATCTGTCGCGACCGAATAATTCCAGCTTGTACCAGGCGAAAACTCCAGCGGCAAGGCACCCAGAGCAGCGATATATTCATCGGACGACCGTAATTGATGGAACACGTCGAGTTTCTGCGTTGCGTATGCAGCGTCGATGGGGCTTTGCTGCTGAAAGCTGTATGTCAGCCCGGATGTATGCCGAAGCAGATCAATCATCCGCATTGGCGCATCCGGTAACTCGGTCAGGAACGGTGCGCCGTCTTCGCCGCCGCTTACCCTAACGCGCATATCCGCGAACTCTGGCAGGATGGCATGAACGGGAGTGTCCAGCGCAACCCTGCCCTCTTCGACTAGCATCATGAAAGCCACGGAGGTGACGGGCTTCGTCATCGACGCAATGCGGAACAGGGCGTCCTCGGCAAGCGCTTCGCCATCGGCCTGCGCTTCGCCTAGACTGAAAAACGATACTATTTCCTCGTCACGAGACACCAGGAGCTGCGCATGCGGCAACAGCCCTGGACGGATATATCTATCGTCAAGATAGGCTTCGATCCGTTTGAGACGGGCGTCATCGAAGCCCGACGTCCGCTGCGACGTACTTAATTCCAAATCGTGTTGCATATCAGTCATATTGCCCGTCATGCCGATATGTACCTCGCTCCGTTTCCCTCGTTCATCGGCGGTTGCTAAACCATCGCGAATCTTCGGTAAAGCTAGCTCATGCCGCTGAGATTCCGAGCTATCAGGGTGCGGTGGCAACCCAAATGATATGCCGGGCGCCGCGACCGCTTCGGGTTGCCCGCACCACCTGTTCTTCCACGATGAAACCGGCATTTTTCAAGCGCGCGGTGAACATGGGGCTGGGGCCGGATGACCAGACCAGCAGCAATCCCCCGGCACGCAATGCCTTGCGCGCGCGTGCCAGGCCGATTGCACCATAAAGCCGGTCGTTGCTTGCCCGTGTCAGCCCATCGGGGCCATTGTCGACATCCAGCAATATGGCATCGAAGCTGCCCTCAGCATTATCGATCAGCACTCCAACATCCTGCTGCGCGATAGTAAGCCGCGCATCGGATAGGCTATCGCCGAAAATCTCGGCCATCGGCCCCTCGGCCCAAGCGATCACGCTCGGCACCAGTTCAGCCACCACAATCCGGGCGTCAGCGGGCAGTGCATGGAGTGCTGCGCGTAAGGTGAACCCCATGCCCAGACCGCCGATCGCTATATGCACGCCGGATTTGCCAGCCAGGCGAGCACATGCAAGCGTTGCCAGCGCCTCCTCAGAGCCACTGAGACGGCTATTCATTAGTTCGTTGCCGCCGAGCATGATGGAAAACTCGTCGCCCCTGCGAAAAAGCTTAAGCTGACCGCCCCCTTCAGCAAAGGCTCCCGGTATTTCGGCAGTATCGATCAACACACGGGGAATCACGATGCGCCACCCTTTATGGTATTGGCAGGAATGGGGGACCATGCGGTCCAGTCGAGCGCCACGCCTACGCGATAGCAGTCTGGTTCTGCAATGTTCATGATGCAAATATTGGGATCAAGAAACGATACAGTCGCGCAGTCGCCCCAGCATGCTACGCCTTAACCATCCCCTGAGCCAGCACGCGCTGCGTACGCCAGATATGGCCTTCTCCTCCAATGTGCTAAGGTAGGGGATCTGCCAGTGAAATGCTGAGCGCTCTTATGCATGGAGACGATGTGACGATATATCAAATGTCCAGTGCAATTGGTATTGTCCCGGTTGGATTAGGCGAAAGCAGCAGATATACTGCGCGGGCAGAGCTATGATCCTTCACGGATATTGGCGGTCCACTGCCTCTTATCGGGTGAGGATCGCGCTCAACCTCAAGGGGCTTTCATATGAGCAGGTCACCCACGATCTGCGCCGCGGCGCCCAGCGCGATCCGGCGTTCCTGAAGCTCAACGCGCAAGGTCTGGTGCCAGCACTCGCGGCGGACGACCAACTCATTACTCAGTCACCTGCCATATTGGAGTGGCTGGAAGAACGTAACCCCGAGCCTGCGTTGCTCCCGGCAGGATCGAGTGATCGAGCAGTGGTTCGCACCATGGCCGCCGTCGTAGCGTGCGACATTCATCCCATAAACAATCTGAGGGTATTGAATGCGTTACGTAGCGAATTGGGCGCCGACAATGCCGCTATAACCCGTTGGATTGCACGCTGGATCGCTGAAGGCTTCGAAGCCTTGGAACTGATGGTTCTCCAAAGCGGCCGGGGCTTCGCGTTCGGTGATCGACCGACGCTTGCCGACTGCTATATTGTACCGCAAATGTACTCGGCTGAACGGTTTGGTGTGCCCACAATCGCTTATCCCAGCCTGATGGCGGCGGTCGAACGCGCTCGCGCCTTACCCGCTGTCGCCGCTGCGCATCCTGATCTTCAACCGGATGCGGACTTAACGATTTAGTGTTTTCAATATCTTATTGAATCATCCTGGTGGGATTGTCTACGCCAATTGGCCTAAGCGGTCCACGATGCCAGTAGCAGATAAGAATCATGGTATCCCCCGGACCTATTGGTACGGGGGTGGATGGTATGTGTGATGTTGTGTTTTATTGAGCGCTGGTTGCGGGAGTAGGATTTGAACCTACGACCTTCAGGTTATGAGCCTGACGAGCTACCGGGCTGCTCCATCCCGCGACACTGGGTTTGATCCTCAAGCTCTTCCAGTTAGAAAGCTACGAGGTGTAGGTTTTTGTCATCATGTATGGGTTTTGATCCGAACGTTTACGTTTATGCGCCTGCTTCAATGCCTGGCGACGACCTACTCTTCCAGTGCTTGAGCAATAGTACCATCGGCGCGGTCTGGTTTCACGGCCGAGTTCGAGATGGGATCGGGTGGGTCACAGACGCTATGGTCACCAAGCAATGAAGCAGGCGCATAAGCGTAATTGGGTTCGGGTTTTAATCGATGCCGTGCACAATTTGTATATAGACCTGTTTATCGGGCTGCGAAGATTATCCTTATCACCGTCGACGACGTTACTGGTTAGACCAGCATTGTCATTGATGGTGGGACTCTCAAGCGCGAAAAGAGCAATTAGGACTGGTTAGCTCCATGCGTTACCGCACTTCCACATCCAGCCTATCAACGTGGTGGTCTTCCACGGCTCGATGAAATC